>CAYLJC010000157.1:0-5924 GCA_964383345.1 uncultured Akkermansia sp.
AGTCGTGGGAACCATGCTCGCGGCATTCGGATACGATCTCATGATCGCGCAAGATGGCGAGCAGGCCATGGAGCGGGTCAAGGCCAAGGTCCCCGACCTCGTTCTTCTCGATATTTTCATGCCCGGCAAGCACGGTTTCGAAGTCTGCCGGGACCTGCACGCCATGCCGGACATGGAGGGCGTGCCGATCATTTTCCTTTCCGCCGACGGCGAGAAATCCACCATCGTCAAAGCCCTCGAAACGGGTGGAGTGGACTACATCACCAAACCCTTCAACAAAGCGGAACTCATCGCCCGGGTGCGCGCCCACCTCGAACTCAAAAAAACCCGGGTGGAATGCCAGAACCTCCTCCGCAAAGCCGAGCATTTCCTCGAAATCATGGCCCACGATCTGCGCAACTGGGTCGGGAGCGCGCACTTCAGCGCCCAGCTCCTCGACGAGACCGACGGACTCCCCGAGCAGGCGCGGCGGCTTTCCACGACGATCAAAGAGTCCTCCGCCCAAGCCCTCCGCTTCATTGACGAATATCTCACCCAGGCCCGCACCGCCGGCACCACCCTCGAACTCGAGCGCAAGAGCATCGACCTCGCCGCCCGCGCCAAAGCCTGCGTCGGCTATCATCAGGACGAAGCCAGGGCCAAGGACATCACCGTCGTCTGCGACTTTCCCGAGGGACCGCTGCGGGTCAAGAGCGACCGCGTCGCGGTGTCGCGCATCATCGAAAACCTCGTCACCAACGCGATCAAATTTTCCCCTCCGGGTTCCACCGTGACGGTCACTCTGGAGGAGGAACCCGTCACCCTCATCGTGCGCGACGAGGGACCGGGTTTCTCCGACGCGGACCGGGAGCAGCTTTTCCAACCCTACACCCGCCTCAGCGCCCGCCCCACCGCCGGCGAAATCTCGACCGGACTGGGGCTCGCCATCATCAAACAACTCTGCGACCTCCTCGATATCGCCATCGAGGTGGAACGCCCCGCCAAAGGCGCTTCGATTCGCCTGACTTTTCGGGAGAGTGAGACAAAATAATCGCGATTGGTCTTGTGTCGGTTTGTGATTTTTGACAGTGTGGGACGTAGCGAGGCGGTACAGAGAATCGATGGATGTCGTGAGGAAGGGGGCGAGGGCGTATCCATGGGTTCACAGCGCGGAGCGAGGAACCGGAAATCACAAACACACAAACTCTCATGGGCCTGATCGATCAATTCTACAAAAGCAGGGAAGGCGACGTGGTTCGGCAAACCGCGTATCCGAAAGAGGCGTCGCCGCAGGAAACTCCGCTGGTGGCGGACGACGACAGCAGAGCAAGTGAAGGTCCTTACACCTACCGCCCGGGTGGCGGGGAAGAGGTCAAACCGACCCGGGGGACATCGTTTCCTCGCGCGGGGCGCCGGATGAGGTGAATGATTGCTGCACAAAAAGGGCGGCGGCGGTGGTGTGCAGCGCGTGGGACACGTCGCGTTCTTCTTCCCAAATGAGGGAGAGGGTTTCCGCTTCTTTGTAGTAGCCCAGATTTTCCGCGAGAGTGGTCGTGAAGTGGTAGGCGGCGATCTCGTAGTACTTGATGCGGCTGCAGTGCGCGATCAACATGAGGTCGCGCACGGTGTCATCGAGGACCATCGCGAGATGCTCGTTGCCTCCCTCGATGAGTCCTTGCATGCCTTTGCTCGCGTCGTTTCCCGGCCGTAGTCCGTATCGCTCGAAGATGCCGGCGACGCGGTGTTTTTGTTGCAAGGTCAGGGGGATCAGTTCTTCCAGCAGTTCGCGCAGCTCGGGCAGGGTGGCGAGGCGGGCGAGATCGGGGAGGGTGAGGGCGATCTGGGATTCCACGCTGTGAATGTCGTGGAGCTGATCGAAAAAGAGATCGCTGGTCTGGCTGAGAAAACGGTTCACGGGAGGGTGTCCTTTCTGTGGTGCTTGCGGTGTCGAGGCCCCGCCCCTCCGCCCCGGAGGCGGCTCGACGGGACGGAGGGGGCGAACGCCGGCGGAGTCTGCGTGTCTCAGGCGGCGATGGCTCCGGCCTGGGGAATGAGCCGGAGAGAGAGTTTGGTGAGTTTCTTGTTGGTTTCTCCCTCTTCGTCGAGCGTGGCCTGGAGGAGCTCCACCGCCTCTTCGTAGCCGAGCACTTCGGCGAGGGTGCGGGCGGACCCGTACCCGGCCATTTCATAATGCTCCACTTTCTGGGCGGCGACGATCAGGGCGAGGTCTTTTACGGCGGCTTCGCCATCTTCGTCAATGACTTCGGCCCCCTCTTCGACGAGGCCTTTCATCGCCTTGCACGATTTGCCCTTCGGCGAGACATCGAGGAGTTCCGCCACTTTCTCCAGTCGATCGACGTGGACTTTGGTTTCCTCGAGGTGAGTCTCGAATCCCGCGCGGAGATTGGGGTCGTCGGCGGCTTTGGCCATCTTGGGGAGGGCTTTGACGAGCTGGGTTTCCGCGCTGTAGAGGTCTTTGATCTCCTGAACGAGGAGGGCTTCGATGGATGTGAGTTTTGACATGGTTTGGGTTGGTTTCAGGTTTTCGGTTGTGGCGGAGAAATGGCACGGAGAATCGTTTTCGCAGGAGTCGTGCCGTGGGGCCGCGCGGGGCGGGAAAGCCCGTTTTGTAAGGGATTGGCGTGGCGGGGGGAGAGGATCGTGAGACGGCGGGAAAGGCGAATTGCATCCACCGACGGGCAATTTGCGTGAGGGGCAGAAGGCGTTTGAAAAGTGGGGGAGAAAAGGGGTGCCTGCGGCCGGGGGGAGCCGACCGCAGGCTTTGTTGTTGCCGATGGGGGGACGACGCGCACGCGTGTCGCAAAAGGAATGCGGGGGTCCGCAGGATGCGCCGTCACTTGACGGGCCGCCCCCTGGGTCCTGAGATCCCAAGAGAAACCCGGCATGTTTTTCCGTGCCCCACTCGTAACCTCACGATGGCTGCGGAATCGGCTTCTCGCTGGTGGTGCAGATATCGACGGCTTCCGCAGTCTCAAAAATCTCTTTGGCCCGGTCCACTTCGTCGGGGTTCTCGGTGTGGACCGCGATGAGGATGTTGCCTTCCTTCAGCTTGCCTTCGTAGCGTTTTGCCTCGATCTCGGGGATGCCCATCCCGATGAGACAGCCCGCGATGCCGCCCACCGTCGCACCGATGGCGGCCCCGCTGAGCGCGGCGAGGATGGGACCGGCGGCGATGAAGGGGCCGATGCCGGGAATCGCGAACGCCCCGATTCCGGCGAGCCAACCGAGGGTGCCGCCGATGACGCCGCCGGTGCCCGCTCCGGCGGCGGTTCCTTCGGGCGCTTTGGTATGGGTCTCGTGGGCGAAGTCGCGGGTGGTGCCGTGATCCGCGAAGAGGGCGGAGATGTCGTCGCTGGAGAACCGGGCCAGTCTCAGTTGATCGACGATGTGTTCCGCTTGAGCGCGGGAGGTGGCCAGACAGAGGACGGAGAGGTGTGACATGACAGGTGGGGTGGGTATGGGTTTGTGTTCGGGTGATGACGTGGCGACGAAATACCTCACAAGACAATGAAGTGAGGCGAAACGGCGCTGGCGGTTTGGGAAGGACTCAATTCCTTCGCTGTTTGGAGATGGGATTGGAGTTTCGGAAGCGTTTCCTCGGCCCACTTTTTCAGTGCGGCGTCGGGGGAATCGGTCGCGGTCATTTCGAAATTCTCGACCCTCTCCTTGTGCATCCGGACCATCAACTCGAGGAACGCGCTGTCGAAGTCGGGGCCTTTTTCCTCGCGCAGTTGGTCGAAGTGCGCTTCGTGTCTTTCGAAGTCGCCGGACGCCAACTCCACTGCTTTGGACTTCGCGAACGCCGCGAGTGCGGCGCTGGATTCCCGATGGTCTCTCACGAGGACGCGGGCGAAGGCACGGATCTTCGCGCTCTCGCTCCGCGCGGCGGCTTCATCGGCGATCCGGGCGATGGCCTTTCCGGCGGCGGCCTCTTCCTGGATGAATTGGGCGTCGACGGGACTGAGGGGCGGGTTTTTTTCAGCAGCATGGCTCTGCGGAGCAAGGAGGAGGAATGCTCCGAGAGCCAGCGCGGAACCGGCAAGAGGGTGGGGGAAAAATGTCATCGGGGATCCGGCGATAAGGGTTGTCCCCGGGAATCAGGTCGTTCCCGGTGTTGTCTCTCTGCTGGCGCACGCTCTGTGCCAGCGGAGGATGGGAAACACAATGTCTTGAAAGACAATGAAATAGGCGAAGGGAGGAACCGCCACCCTCCCGATTGCCGCGCGGAAGAGTTGCAAGATGCCGGGGGCACCATGCAAAGGGCAAAGGGCAAAGGGCAAAGGAGAAAATGGGATCAGGGGTCGGTGTATCCGATGACGCGCGGGCGGAGTGCCGAGGGAATCGTCCCGCCGGGAAAACCGACCCATCCCGAGCGGGTCGAGCGGGCAGACACGTAGTCGAAGGCTACCTCCGATCGGAGCGTTTCCCCGCCGACGTTGCCCCGGACCTCGATCTGAACGTCGATGGCGGGGTGGTCGCCCTCGTTGGTGACCCGGATGGGAATACGGATCGGGTCATTGTCCGCGAGCGGGGTTCCCAATTCCAGGACGAGGCGGGCCGGTTCGTTGCCGACGGTGAGGGCCTGGTGGACGAGGATGCCGAGGACACCGGCGAGGATTGCGAGGCTGAGGCCAAAGATAGACCACTCCAGCGGATTTTTTTTCGGAGGATCGGGCGGGGTGTCGGTCGCATTCATAAGGGGGGCGGTAGCATTTTGTTCGCGAGGGGTTCACGGTTCCAGTTGCAGGAGCAACCTGCCGGCCGAGGCACCGAGCATCGCGGGCAGGGCCACGACGATCATGCCGGCGACGAAGAGTCCGGGCGAGGTGGTCGGGAGCGATCCGAAAAGGAAAAGCATGAACCCCGAGGCGGCGAGAGAGGCGGCATAGGCGGTGATGATCTCCCGGGTCATCCAAGTCCATTCGCGCTCCGGCAGATGGTGGTTCGAACCGCGGAAGGCGGCGAAATAGAGCACTCCCAGGCCGAGCAGCAGAGAGAACGCCAGGATCGCGACGAGCGTGCCCACGGACGCTTCCCTCGCGATCATCCCGACCTCCTCCGTGGGAGCGATGTTGGCGGCGAAGAGCACCGCCCCGCAGAGAGCGATGGCACTCTGAGCGGGGTAGTGGTAGGTGACCCCGCAGTCGGGTTCGTCGTCATCCATGCCCCCCGAATCGTCGGATTCCGACGCCCCGAGCTGGGCGGTTCCGACGGAGACTCCGATGGCGAGGGTCATGCCCTCCATGACAACGCGGTGGATGATCTCGGGCCAGGTGTGCTCGACGCCGATGCGACCGAGCAGGGCGAGGATGGCGAACGAGATCAAGAGTCCGAGGCCGAGTTCCTCGACCGAGTCGATCGCCACTTCGGCGAAAGTGGCGTCGCCGTGCAGCCCCGCATACCGGTTGTAGAGGAGCAGCAGGCAAAACGTGACGGCGAGATACAAGACGAGTTGCTCCGGCGAGATCATCAGGGCGGCGTCCCAGATCTCCATGGTGAAAAGCAGGGGAAGGGCGAAAATGAGACCCCCGGCGACGCCGCGGCCGTACTCGCGGAGCGATTGCCGGACGGTGGATTCGTGGCTGACTCTCATGATCACCGGTCGGGCGAAATGCTCGAAATGGGCCGGATGGTCGGGCGGTTTGCACGGGACGGAGCCGTCTCCCGCGTTTCCCGGTCCGAAAATCGTCGTGGCACGGTCATTGCGATAAAGATCCCGACCGGACGAACCGGATCAAACAAACCCAAATAAAAAGATGAAATCCATGATCACCCTTTTCGGGGCCGCCCTTCTCAGTTTTGGAGCCGTGTCCTGTGATTCGCCCCAGGAAAACGCTCGCGAAGATTCTCTTGAGAGACAAGCCGATTCCCAGGAAAACGCGGCCGACGCCGTCCGCGACAACGCCGAGCGGAGAGCCGACAAA
>CAYLJC010000157.1:5934-6619 GCA_964383345.1 uncultured Akkermansia sp.
TGGAAGACGCGGCGGACTCCACCCGGGATCAGCAGTAGGACTCGCCGGTTCATGCGGGTGACCCTGTCGCCTGGATCCCTCGACCCTCTCCGGTTGGACCGGAGAGGGTTTTCTTTTTTTGCGCTCATGCGGAAGCGTATCGCAGGAGCAATGCCAAGACCGGGGGCTTGACCGTGCCGCGAAGGCTTCCGCGGAGTCGATTGGGAACGGGCGATTTGCAAGATTCTATAGTGCGTTTTGCAAATAATTCGTCTCTTCCGGAAGGCTTTTTGCCAGTGTGGGGGAGGCGGTGCGGCGGCACGGCTCCTGCGATGAGGAAAAACGCTTTCGTCCGAAACCCTATGAAGATCGCCATGTTCACCAATACCTATCTTCCCCACGTCGGCGGAGTGGCCCGCTCCGTCCAGACGCTTGAGGAGGAATGCCGGAAACGGGGGCACGATGTGAAGGTCGTCGCTCCGGAGTTCGACGAAGCCGAGGAATCGCCCCACGTCCTCCGTGTCCCCGCGATCCAGCATTTCAACGGGAGCGATTTTTCGGTGAGGCTCCCGGCGCCGACGCTGGTGCGCGACTTCATGGACGAGTTTGAGCCCGACGTGATCCACAGTCACCACCCGTTTCTCCTCGGGGACACCGCGTTGCGGCAGGCCTGGCGGATGGAGATCCCGGTGGTCTTCACCCATCA
>CAYLJC010000158.1:0-6583 GCA_964383345.1 uncultured Akkermansia sp.
GCGATCCGTCCGTCGGACTGTCGCAAGACGAGTCCCACGACGGCCTCGACCGGCACTCCGAGGACGCGGCGGTCCCGCAGGGCGAGCAGGGGATCTTCCAACAAGGGGCGCGGGTTGCCGACGACGACGAAGGTGCCTCCGCCTTCGCCCTCGCGGCGGGCGTAGAGGGAATCGGTGCGAGGGGATTCCGATCCGAGGACGATGGTTTTCGCGACTTCGCGTCCTTCTTTCCCGGTCACTCCCGCAAGGGTCACGCGGATGGCGGCGTCTCCGCTGAGGCCGATCCGCTCGTCACTCATGCTTTCGTTTTCACCGGTGATGGTGTCGAGGATTCTGAGGTGGTTGAGGGTGTCGAGGAGCGAGAGGATCGCCTTGGCATCGACGCGGTCTTCCTGCGGTTCGGTGAAAAACCAGAAGCCGTCCCGCCGGGCCAACACCGTTTTGGCACCCGCTTTTTCGATCTCAATGCGTTCCAATCCGACCGGGTCGAGACGCAGCAGCACATTGGCTCGCGCTGCGGCCCGCCCGCCCGAAACGGGTTCGCGATCCACGAAGTGGGTGAGGATCGCGAGGATGATCACGGTCCCGGCCAGGATAGCTGTGGTGGTGATTCTCATGTGATTCCAATGCTAGGCGCGGCGGCGCATCCAAACAAATCCGCCGAGGATCAGGGCCGTCCCGGGCAGGACCATGATGAGGAGCGACTGAAGAAAGGCGACCTTGTCCGGGCTGATGCTGAGGGTGAAGAAGGTCGGTCGCCGCGGCGAGATGCCGATCAGTTCTTCGCGGTTCATGACCCAGTTGAGCGAGGCCATCGTGAAATCGACCGCGACTTTGGCCGAACTTCCCCGGGGGGAGATGAGATCGGCGTTGCCCGCCACGACAAGACGCGACGAGCCCTGGGAAAGCCCCGCGTCCCCCGGCACGCCCTTTTCCACCGAGGCGGCGGTGAAAACGGGATGGGGCTGTCCGTGATCGACGTCCGGATTGAAGGAAATCTCCTCCGCTTGGAAATCGATCTCGCCCCAGAATCCCGTCCCGGCGACCATGAGGGGGAGCGGGCGGATGTTTTCCGAGAGGAGAAGATCGTCCTCGTAGAGGACCTCGATCGACTGGGTCTGGCCGATCAGGCGGGTGGTGAGCGCCGGGAGGTCGCGGGTCGGTCCGGCCCCGGGCATGAGCGAGACCGGGACGTCGTAGGTCTTGCGGGCGGCCACTCCGGGAATGCTGATCACGCTGAGGACACGATCAGGACGCGGGGCGATCCCGTGCTCACGCAGCAACGCGTGGAGTACCGGCGTCTCGGCGGTGGGGTCGAGATAGATGACCAATCCGCCCCGGCGGCTCTCCCAGTAGTCCCGGACCAGAGCCATTTCCCGCGCGGTGAGATCTTCGGAATTTCCCGGAAAGAAAAGGGCGTCGGCGTCCTCGGGGATGGACTCGCGCCCCTCCAGGACGAGGCTCTCGAGACGGGCGTTCTGTGCCGTGGCGAGCGGTTGGAGTTGTTCGGCGATGGGGACGAGTTCGTCGGCGCGGCGGTCGCCGGTGATGAGGTAAATTTTGCGTTGCTGTTGCTCGGTGACTTCGAGGATCGCTGCGGTGAGGACCTCTTCGCCCTTGAATTCGACGACCCGGCCCGTGTTGGGATCGCGGTTGACGAGTTCCTCGGCATGGATCGTTTTGATACGCCCCGATTCGCCGAAGACCACGATCTGGTCGCCGCTGAACTGGAGTTGATGGCGGTCCTTCAATTCCGCGAGGCGGGAGCGGGAGCGGCTCAGGTCGAGATACTCGGCGGTGACCGAGTCGCCTCCGATGCGGTCGTACTCCGCCACGAGGCCCCTGACTTCGGAATGCAGGTCCGAGGTGCCGAGGAAGGCCATCACGAGACGCACTTCCCCTCCGAGGCTGGCGAGATAATTCCGGGTGGTATCCGACACGGTGAAGCGGCGGTTCTGGGTGAGGTCCCAGGTGCTGTGGCGTCGGCAACCGAGGTAGTTCACCTGGAGAAAAACCACCAGGATCAGCAGCGCCTGCAACGCCACCAGCGCGGCGGTGCGGTACCTCCGCAGCGGACGCGGCGACGCGGGGGGAGGGAGGGCTGCCGCCCCGGTAGCGGGATTGTGCCTGCTCTCTGTCGGTTCTTTTTTCTGCTTCGCCATTCTGGATTTTTCTTCGCCCGTCGCCATTTCAAGGCGTCACACCCGCCACTTTCTCGATTCGATGACGAGGTGGGTGAACGCCAGCAGCACGGTGCTGAAACTGAGGTAGTAGATCACCGGACGACTATCGATGAGCCCCTCGCTGAGCGACTGGATATGTTCCGTGGTGGAAAAATAGGCCATCCCCGCCGTCCACGCCGATCCCGGCACCATCCCGAAATTCTGCAGAAATCCGAGAAAATAATGCAGCATCACAAAGACGAAGGTGAGCATCGCGGCGATGAGTTGGTTGGTGGTCAGGGCCGAAGCGAGGGTTCCGATCGCGACATGAAAGAGGCCCACGAGGAGCAGCCCCAGGGCGCTGCCCCAGACCGCGCCGGAATGAAATGCGGTCGCCTCGCCGGTGACGGTCTGAAAGAGCGGGAAAAAGAGAAAAACCGGCGCGACGATCACCAGATAGACCACCACGGTTGCGGCGTATTTGGCGAGGACCACTTCCGAGGTGCGCACCGGCGCGGTGAGGAGTCCCTCGATCGTGCCCATTTTCCGTTCCTCGGCGAAGAGTCGCATGGTGATGAGCGGGAAAGGGATGAAATACCCCATCCAGAACCAGCCCGAGGAAAACAGATTGTAAATGAGGCTGCGGGAACTCACCTGCAACTGCATCGCCTTCACCATGCTGATGAAGAGCCAGCCGTTCAAAAAGGTGAACAGGGCCATCACCACATAGGCCAGCGGAGAGAGGAAGAAGGATCTCAACTCTTTGCCGAAGAGGATGAAAAAGGCGCGCATCTTGTGAAAATCAATGTTCCGGGCTCATTCTCCCGCAGGGTCGGGTTCGGCGGAGGCTTCCTCCCGCCCGGATGCGGCGGAGGTGGGCGGCTGCTGCAGGAGATCGACGAAGGCGTCTTCCAGCGAGGCCGCCCGGCTCGCGAGTTCACGTATGTTCCAATTCTCGCGCCGCACCAGGGCGAAGAGATCCTCGCGCGCATCGTGGAGCGGGTCGGTTGTAATGGCGAAGGAGGTCCAGCCGTCGCGTTCGTGGATCACGCTGACCTCCTTGACTCCGTCTACCGCCGCGAGTTGTGCCCTGGCCGGTTCGACACCACCCTGTCGTTCGAGGATGACCGAGCCGGGTTTGCGGAGGCGACGGATCAGATTGCGCGGGGAATCCGAGGCGCGGATCTGTCCGCGGTCGATGATGATGACCCGTCCGCAGGTCATCTCGACCTCCGAGAGGATGTGGGTGGAAATGAGGATGGTGTGCCGTTCCCCGAGTCGCTTGATGAGTTCGCGGGATTGGCGGATCTGGTGGGGATCGAGGCCGTTGGTGGGTTCGTCGAGGATGAGCAATTCGGGTTTGTTGACGAGGGCGTCGGCGAGTCCGACCCGTTGCTTGTAGCCCTTCGAGAGGGTCGCGATGATCTTTTTTTCCACCCCGGCGAGGCTGCATACGTCCATCGCCTCGCCCACCGCCGTTCGGGTTGCCCGCCAGCCCAGACCCTTGAGGCGGGCACGGAAACGCAGGTATTCGTCCACCCGCATGTCGGGGTAGAGGGGGACGTTCTCCGGCATGTAACCGACCCGGCGGCGCACTTCGATGGAGTCGCCGTAGATGTCGTATCCCGCCACTTTCGCGGAGCCACCGGAGGCGGAGAGAAAGCAGGTCAGCATGCGCAGGGTGGTGCTTTTCCCGGCCCCGTTCGGTCCGAGGAAACCGACGATCTCGCCTTTTTCCACGTCAAACGAAACCGCGTCGACGGCGGTGCGTCCGGCGTATCGTTTCGTGAGTTGGCGGGCTTCGATCATTGCGGAAAGGCTATGAATACATGGGCAAGCCCCGCACTTCAACCCTGCAAATGGATTTGTGTCGGCCTCACTCCAGATGCTCCACCTGCAGGGCGGGGCGGGCTGCTGTTTCCTCGGGATCGACGCGATGTACCCAGACGCTCTGGACCAGTCCGAGAAGGAAGAGGATCACGACGGTGAAGGTTCCCCCGTAGCTGATCAGCGGCAGGGGAATCCCGGTGATGGGCATGATGAGCAGGTTCATGCCCACGTTCTGGTAGATGTGGGCAAAGAGCAGCCCCACCACTCCGACGACGAGAAGCCTGCCCATGAGATCCCGGCTGTAAAAGGCCACGTAGATGCATTGCAGCAGCAAAAGCATAAAGCCGCCCAGCAAAAGAAGACCTCCGCGGAACCCGTGCTCCTCGGCGAGGACGGGAAAAATGAAGTCGTTGATCGCGGTGTCGGGCGAGATGAATCCCTTGTTGTTCACCGTCTCGGGGTTTTTGAAACCTTTCCCCCCCCAGCCTCCGCTGCCAATTGCGAGGAGGTTGTTGTAGGCGCTGTAGGCTTCGGCGAGGATGTTGACCTTTTTCCCCTGCAGCATCTCGATCTGGGTCGTGATCCGTTTTTTCTGATAGTCTTTCAGCCCGAAAAAGAAGGCGAAAGGCAGGAACATCGTCACCGAGAGAACAATCACGATGAGGTAACGAATCGGAATATTGCCGATCAGGACCATCGCCCCGTAGACCGGGACCCAGACCAGGGCCGAACCAAAATCTCCCTGGAGGAGGACAAAGGCAAAAGGAATCATCGCGATGATTCCGGTGACAAAAAGCCGCAGGAAGGGGCTGCGGAATACCGGGTGCAGCTTGTGCAGCGTGCAGAGGGTGAGCGCGAGGGCGATGACTCCGCCGGCGATGGCGAGCTGCGAAGGCTGGAGGAGGATGGGGCCGAGATCCAGCCAGGCTTTCGTGCCGTTGATTTCGGTGCCGAAAAAAGTCGTGTACACGAGCAGTCCGACGGCGGCGATGTAGACGGGGATGCCCAGGTAGCGGATCCACTTGTAGTCGATCAGGGCGGCGGCGAAAAAGAACAGCATTCCCAGCAGCATCCAGTAGACCTGGTCCCGCCATTTGTCCGAGAGGCCCGGCTGTTCGCGCATCCAGCACGCACTGTAGATCGCAAAAACACCGAAGATCATCAGGGCGATGATATTGCCGATGAGCAACCAGTTCAGTCCGAGGAATTTTCGAAAAAGAGGGGTCATGGCGGGTATCCGTCGGATTGTCAGTGGGAACAGCTCACGAGGCGTTGTGTGTAGTCATGCTCCGGTCGGTGGAGGACCTCCGCCGCGCGGCCCGATTCGAGGAGCCGTCCCTGATGGAGAATCCCGATATCTTCACTCAGATGACGAGCCACCGCAAGGTCGTCCGTTAGAACGAGGAGGGCGAGGCGGAAGTCTTCGCGAATCCGTCGCAGGAGCAGGAGAAGCTCGGCTTGCTGCACCGCGTCGAGTCCCTCGGTGAATCCATGGCAAACGAGCAGTTCCGGTTCGCTGAGGAGCGCTCTGGCCAGCGCGACCTGTTGGCGCTCGACCGCGTCGAGTTCCACCGGATAGAGATCCCGGATCGCCTCGGGCAGCCCGACCGCGATCATGACCGATTCGATGCGATGATGCCACTGCTCGCGCGACTCGCGCCGGTGCCAGATCCCGAGGACCTCGCGAAACGCCTCGCCGACGGTCATGGTGGGAGTCAACTGACCAAAAGAATCGGGGAAAACCGCCTGGAGACGACGCCGCACGCGGCGAAAGGAACGATCCGCGAGAGTCGTGAGATCTATCCCGCCAAAAACAATCCGCCCCGAGGTGATCTCCTCAAGTTTCAGAATGGCCAGGCTCAGCGAGAGCAATCCGCTCCGCTCTCCACCGACAAGGCCGAGACTGTCGCCCGACTCCAATGTGAAGCTGAGATCTTCGATGAGGACCTCGTTCTCCACTCTGTGCTGGAGCCAGCGCCGTCGCAAACGCGGGCGCTTCAGGGTGAGATCTTCCAGGGCGAGGAGTTCCATGAGGAGGAAAGTTAAGACATCTTAGGAAGAATGCGACGCAAAACCGGGTCCTTTCCATCGCTTCACTCGACCCGCAGGGTGACGCTGCCGCTGTGGCTGTTGAACTCCGGCGCGTAGAGGCACTGGATCTCCGCGATGCCGCTCTCGTAGCGTCCCCGCAATTGCACCCGCGCGCTCGTTTCGAAGACGTAGGTGCCTTTCGGCAGATATTCGATGAAAAAATGGCTCGCGGTGTCGCGGGTCGATTCGTAGTAGGCGAGGCCGTCCTGAAAGCGGTGGCCGCTCAGCACCCCGGTCGGCTCGGTCCCGCTGCCGCGCTGGTCTTTCAAATGCACATACTCGAGGTCGCGGTCCGTGCGAAGCTCGACGCGGGTGACCAGCTCGTCGCCCGGTTTGAGTCTGTCGCCGGGGGCGAGCGTTTTCAGTTCGGGGCCGTCCTTGCCGTTGTTCCTGACAAAAAGACTTTTCTTCAGGGTCAGGGGATTGCCCTCGTGGGGGGTGACCTTGGCGATGTCCTCGAGGTATTGCCAGTGCAGGCTGCCCCAGCTGACCCCTTTGTC
>CAYLJC010000159.1:0-6578 GCA_964383345.1 uncultured Akkermansia sp.
TCCCTCTTCGGAGTTCACCGGACGACTCCGCAGGTAGCGTTGGTCGAGACGCATGTCGAGAGTGTGGACCTTTCCGAAAAAGGGGACGAGGAGGACACTCGGCCCGAGCGAGAAAGGAGTGATGTGCAGTCCCGGTTCGTCGATGACCCCGATGACCTTGCCGAAGAGGACAAAAACCTTGCAGCGGCATTCGTAGACCGTGGTGAACCAACACAGGTACTTGAGGATCCCGATGAGAATGGGAAGCCCGATGAGCAGACCGAAAAAGGTCACGGTGGCGGTGATGAGAAAGATCATGACGTGAGAGAGGGATTGTCGGAGATGACGCGGCGGGCGCGGCGGAAGAGCTGCAGCTTCACATTGCGGAGATAGGACGCGAGCGAGCGCGAATCGCCGTTGAGCTTGAGGGCTTTCAGCTCGCTGGCGACCCGCAGGAGTGGTTCGACCTCGGCCTGGACCCGCATCGTCTGGATCTCCACGGCCCGCTTGGACTGCTCGATCTTCTGATCCGCCTCCGCCCGGGCCAGGCTGATGTCGGCGGAGACCTCATTGTGAGCGGTGTTGATCGCGGCGAGGGCGGAGTCGATGTCCGTCGGCGGATCGATCCCGGTGATGAGCGAAGCATCCAGCTCGATCCCGTAGCGGGCCGCGGAGCTGAGGCACTCGGTATTCATCTGCTCGTTGAGTTCGTTGAGATTTTTGCGGAGATCGTTGATGGAGATTCCCTCGAGCTGGGGCGTATCCCCGTCGAGAATGGAATCGTCGATCTGGTCCATCGGGACACCGTCGGAATGCGGCACGTGGAAATTTGCGATGCGCTCCCGCAGGATGGACACAAAATACCCCATGATGTGTGCGACGGGATGTTTCACCCCGAAGAGGTAGGCATAGAGATTGCGCTCGGAGACTTTGAAACGGAGCTGCCCGGTGACACCGATATTGAGTTGGTCTTTCGAGACCGCCTCCAGCACGGTGCCGTATTGATTGAGTTCGGGGTCCTCGGGATCGTAGGCGATGCTTGCCGTCTCGATCGCCACGCTGACCTTGTGGACCCGTTGCCAGGGCATCTTGACGTAGGGTCCGCCCGGCCCGATCACCTTCACCTGCGGATAGTTGTAGCGGGTCTTGTGGTCTTCGCTGAGGTGATCGGCGATGGGGAGATCGAGAGTGGACTTCCCCTTGATCCGCTGGACCCGCCCCAGGGTCGTGACCACCGCCCGCTCGTTTTGCTCCACGGTATAGAATCCGGTGAGCACACACCGCAATACAAACCATACCGCCGTACCGACCAGCACTCCGAGAATCAAGCTTGGACTCATAGGAAACGAGAGTGCAGGAAAATTCGTCCGATTCCAAGCGAAATTTGTGTGACGTGGCGGGGGCGATCAGGATCAGCTTTTCGGCCGGTAAGGCCATTGGCCGGCTCAGCGGGGGCGGTTCTCCTAATTTCTACCCCCTAACTTCTCCCAAATCACTTCCGGATAGATTCTGTGCTCCGCCTCGTGAATTCTCGCGGTGAGACTCTCGACGGTATCTCCCTCCCGGATCGGCACGATTTCCTGCCGGAGGATTTCTCCGGTGTCGATGCCGGCGTCGACGAGATGCACGGTGCAGCCGGTTTCCTTTTCCCCGGCGGCAAGGGCCTTTGCCACGGGATACAGTCCCGGGTACTTCGGCAGGAGAGAGGGATGAAGGTTCAGGATTTTGCCGGGAAAAGCGCTCAGGAGTGGTTCGCGGAGGATGCGCATGAAGCCGGCGCAGGCGATCAGGTCCACTTGGAGCGAGCGGAGCCGATCCAGCATTTCCTTGAGCGCGGCGTCGCTGAGATGTCCCCGCTTTTCGGTTCCGGGATCGATGACGAGGGCGGGGATTCCGTGGTTCTCCGCGATCCCGAGGATGCCCGACCCGGCCACGTCGGACAAGACCGCGACGACCTCCCCGCCGAGACGGCCTGCGCGAGCGGCTTCGAGGAGAGCGCGGGCGTTGCTGCCCTTGCCCGAACCGAGTATGGCGATGCGGGGCGTCTTCGCGCGGTCTTCCCGATTTTCCCCGGCGAGTTTCGCGAGGGTGGCACTGGTGGATTGGCCGGGCACGAGCGAGAGGATGCGGATCTCGATCCCGAGACGGTCCAGCAGGCTTTTTTCCTCATCGATGAGGGAATCGGGGGTGTAGTCACCACCTTTGGTATACATGTGAGGGCGAATCGCCTCGATCACTCCGCTGGCGCGACGTTCTTCAAACACAACAACACGATCCACGCAGCGCAGGGCGAGGAGCATCTCGGCGCGGTCGGCGGCGTTGTGGATCGGTCGGCCGGGACCCTTGAGTCGGCGGACCGAATCATCGCCGTTGATCGCCACGACGAGGGCGTCCCCGAGGGCCGCCGCTTCCTGGAGATAGCGGACATGACCGACGTGGAGAACGTCAAAAACGCCATTGGTGAGGACGAGTTTTTTGCCCCGGCGCGACAGTTCCTCGCGCAGGGCCGCGATTTCCTCGAGAGGGGAGAGTGAGTGGTCGGACATCCTCGCAACTACGCTGTATTTTCCGCTTTTCACAATCCGGTTTTCCACGGACTGTAGCGCCATGCATGATCCCCGCATTGATGAACTGGCCCGCCAACTGGTGCGATATTCGACCGCCACGAAAAAAGGTGAAAACGTCCTCATCGAACTTTTCGACGTGCCCGAGGAGGTGGGCATCGCCCTCGTCCGCGAGGTCCGCGCGGTGAAGGCGACACCTTTCATCAATCTCCACAGCGCCCGGATCGCGCGGGAGATGGCTCGCGGTGCGACCGAAAACCAATATGCGATCACGGCGAAAAACGCGCTGCATCAGATGAAGACGATGGACTGCTACATCGCGATCCGCGGCAGCCACAATGTGAATGAACTCTCCGACGTGCCGTCGAAAAACATGCGGATGATCTCGTCGAAGATGCGCCCCGTCCTCAATGAACGGGTCAACAAAACCCGCTGGTGCGTCCTGCGCTGGCCGCATCCGTCCATGGCCCAGAGCGCCGGGATGTCGACCGAGGCCTTCGAGGATTTTTACTTCCGTGTCTGTCTGCTCGACTACGCGAAGCTGAAAAAAGGCATGGAAGCTCTCGGCAAACGCATGACGGAGGCGAAGGAGGTGCATATCACCGGTCCGGGCACGGACCTGCGCTTCAGCATCGAGGGCATTCCGGGGATCCCCTGCGGCGGTTCCCACAACATTCCCGACGGGGAGTGTTTCACCGCGCCGGTGAAAACTTCGGTCGAAGGCGTCATCCAATACAACGCGCCTTCCATTTACCAGGGGATCGCTTTTGACAACGTGAAGCTGGAGTTCAAACAGGGCCGCATTGTGAAAGCGACGGCAAACAACACCAAAGCGATCAACAAGATCCTCGACACCGATCCCGGAGCCCGCTACATCGGGGAATTCGCGATCGGGTTTAATCCGGAGATCAAGGAGCCGATGCGCGACATTCTCTTCGACGAGAAGATCGCGGGCAGCTTCCATTTCACCCCGGGGCAGGCCTACGAAGTGGCGGACAACGGCAATCGCAGTTCGGTCCACTGGGATCTCGTCAATATCCAGCGCCCGGAATACGGTGGCGGGGAAATCTCTTTCGACGGGGAAGTGATCCGGCGGGAGGGGCTATTCCTGCCGTAGGCACTGCACGTGCTCAACTATTGATCCTCGCCGATCCTCGCCGATCCTCTCCCGGCGCGCTCCCATGCTGAAAACCCTCCTCCCCCTCTTCCTCGGCGGATCGCTCGGTGCCGCCTCACGCTGGGGGCTTCAGCAGTGGATCGACGCCCGTTTCGGGGCGCACTCGGCGTTCCCCTGGGGCATTCTCTTCGTAAATGTCGGAGGTTGTTTTGTCTTCGGCTGGCTCTTTTCGTTCTCGGAGGGAAAGCCTTGGTCCACAGAGGCGATGCGCCACGCGGTTTTCACCGGATTTTTGGGAAGCTTCACCACGTTTTCCACCTTTGGATGGAACACTCTGGAACTCCTCAGGAGCGGGGCGGTTGGTCTCGCCCTCGCGAATGTTGCCGCGAGTGTGTTACTCGGCATTCTCGCCGTCTACCTCGGCTTTCTGATCGGGCGCTAGGTCGGATTCCGGAGCAGGAGCGGGGTCGGCATCCGGGAGCGGTGCTGATTGGGAACGGGGTGAGGCCGGACGCCGGAAGACATAATGATCGTCGCCGGTGACGGCGACAAATTTCCAGCCACCGTCTTTTTCCACTTCGAGGATGGTGCGGGGCAGCATCGCGACCTTGGCGAGCTTGTCGGCCATCTCCTTGGGGAAATTGATCTCGCCTGCTTCGCTCACCGCAATGCCCTCTTCCGCCGCTACCGCCCGGAAACCAACGTTGTCCATCTGCTGGGCGTTGAGGACCTGGTATTCGTAGACCACGGTATTCGCAGTGTCCGGAGTTGCCGTGCGGAAGACACCGAGCCCGACGAAGAGGTTGGCGAGGGCGACAAGAAGGATGGTGGTGAGTAGGGCGATGATCGTGTTTTTCATAAAAAGACAATGGGTGGGGAAGGGGATGAGGAGAAGCTCAGCAAAATCAGAGTCGTGTGTAAAGCCTAACCCGCGTTTCTCACGCTCTTTCGTCAGGAAGTCTCGTCTTTTTCTCCCGAGGAATTCTCCTCGTCGATCTCTGCATCGCCGTGCTCGAAATCCTCGTCGTGATCGTCGTGATCGTCGTCGTCGTC
Source organism: uncultured Akkermansia sp. (assembly GCA_964383345.1). Lineage (GTDB taxonomy): Bacteria > Verrucomicrobiota > Verrucomicrobiia > Verrucomicrobiales > DEV007 > Arctic95D-9. The sequence continues at coordinate 4,714 of CAYLJC010000159.1, forward strand.
GAACTCGTCCTCATCGGCCTCCATCGCCGCATTGGCTTCGGTGAGATCGACCTTTTCACCATCTCGGCGGAACTTGCGCTTCTGCTTTTCGGGAGGCAGTGGCGAGACCATCATGAGAATATTGCGGTTGCTCAACTTCGGCTCGAGATCGACGTGGGCCATCCCGGCGAGATCTTCGCGGACGCGCTCCATCAGCTCGAAACCGAGTTCCTTGTGCGCCATCTGCCGCCCGCGAAACTGGAGCTGGATGCGCACCTTGAACCCGTGGGCGAGGAAATCCTCCGCATGGGTCAGCTTGATGGCGTAGTCGTGTTCCCCGATGTTGACGCGGAACTTGACCTCTTTTTCCCGCTTCTTCGGCTTGTCGGCCTTCTTGAGCTTGGACTGCTCGTACTTGAACTTGCCGTAATCCACGATGCGGCACACCGGAGGACGGGCGTGCGGTGCGATCTCGACGAGATCCAACCCCAACTCCTTCGCCTTGGCGAGTGCTTTGTGTGTCGGGAGCACGACATTGTGCTCCCCGTAGATGACACGGATTTCGGGGGATCGAATCCTATCGTTCACTCGCGTTCTGGCAACACGCGGCCGGCGTCTCATGGGTTTCTTAGCGATGGTGTGGTACCTCCATTGGATGTGTGCGTAACTCGCACACCGGAATGCCCCCGACTTGGGAACGTATCCGGCTTGCCGCGACCAATCCCTGGTCGCGACGGGAAATGCGAACGGACGGACGGGCAAAAGAAATGCCGCCGCCGGAAAAAAGAAAATGGACCGCACCTTCTGTCATAAGCTGCGGGAGCGGATCTCGGCGACGACCTTTCCGGTAAATTCGTCAACGCCAAGCGAGCCCTCATCACCGCGGTCACGATGACGGACGGAAACCTGATTTTGTTCCTGTTCTTTTGCTCCGATGACCAACATATACGGAATTCTCGCGATCTGGGCAAGACGAATTTTCGCCCCGATTTTTTCATTTGCCCGGTCCACCTTCACCCGAACCCCCGCTTCGCGCAAATGATTCTCGACCGCCTCGGCGGCGTCGAAGAATTTTTCCGAGATCGGGAGGATCCTCACCTGCTCGGGCGAGAGCCAGGTCGGGAATTTCCCGGCAAAATGCTCGATCAGCACCCCTACGAAACGCTCCATCGAACCGAAGGGAGCGCGATGGATCATGACCGGGCGATGTGGGGCGTTGTCGGCCCCGATGTACTCCAGCCCGAACCGCTCGGGCAGATTGTAATCGACCTGCACCGTCCCGAGCTGCCACTCGCGTCCGATCACATCCTTGACCACAAAATCGATCTTCGGGCCGTAAAAGGCGGCCTCGCCGGGCTCCTCGGTGAAATCCGTCCCCAGCGTCGCGGCGGCTTCGCGGAGGGCGGCCTCGGCCTTGTCCCATTTCGCGGGATCCCCCACATACTTGCTCGAGTCGACGTCGCGCAAGCCGACGCGGACGCGGTAGTCCCGCATCCCGAGAGTGCCGAGGACGATTTTGACGAGTTCGAGACATCCGACGATCTCGTCGCGCACCTGGTCCTCGGTGCAGAAAAGGTGAGCGTCGTCCTGCGTGAAACAGCGCACCCGGGTCATCCCCCCGAGTTCGCCCGACTGCTCCCAGCGATAGACCGTGCCGAACTCGGCGAGACGGACGGGGAGGTCGCGGTAGCTGTGGTGGTTGCTCTGGTAAATCTTGATGTGATGCGGGCAGTTCATCGGCTTCAGGAGAAAACCGTCGATCTGCCCCGACTCGAGCCGGTTGGAAAGCTCGCCGCACCCGCAGCCTTCCTCCGCGAGAGCCTTGAGACTTTCGCGATCCACCACCGGGGCAAACTGCGACTCCGCGTAGTAGGGGAAATGCCCCG
>CAYLJC010000160.1:0-6535 GCA_964383345.1 uncultured Akkermansia sp.
ATGGGATTCGAAAGTCCCGTCCTCGACGACAGCGCCCAGGTTTTCGCCAAAAAATGGGAGGCGAAAACCACTCCGGAAGTCCTCGTCATCGATCCCGAGGAAAAGGTGCTCTATCGCGGGCGCATCAACGATCTTTACCTCGCCCCCACCAAACGCCAGCGCGAGGTCACGGTGAACGACTTGCGCGACGCCCTCTCCGCGATCCGTGCCGGGTCTCCCGTGGCTGTTCCCCGCACCGAGGCGGTCGGCTGTACCATCACGTGGCGGGAGTGAGTGGGCGACAACCGGCCCGGCCCGGACGACAACAAAAAAACCCGTGCCGTCACCGGCACGGGTTTTGGAAGGGGAAAGCCGGAGCCACCCGGAGGAGATCAGGCTTCCTCGCCCACCGCGTAGCGCTCGAAACGGGAGATCGTCACGGTGTCGCCGCTGGCCTTGCCGAGTTCGTCGAGGAGAGTCTGAATGGTCTTGTCGGCGTCCTTGATAAAGGGCTGGTCGAGGAGACAGTTGGTGGAGTAAAACTTGCCCAGCTTGCCGTCGATGATTTTTTCGATGATCTCGGCGGGCTTGCCTTTCATCTGCTCGCGGAAGATGTCGCGCTCGGCTTCCACTTTCTCCGACGGGACCTGGTCGCGATTCACGCAAATCGGTTGGGCGGCGGCGATGTGGAGGGTGAGGTCTTTGACGAAAGCGGCGAAGGCGTCGCCGGAGGCGGTCTCGGCCTTGGTGCAGTTCACTTCGACGAGGACGCCGACGCGCCCCTGCATGTGGATGTAGGACCCCACGGTCCCGGCACCGGCGAGTTCGTATTTGGCGAAGCGGTTCAGGCCCATGTTTTCCCCGAGCTGGCCGACTTTGGCCTTGATGAAAACTTCGAGGGTCTGGGCGGGATCCTGCGCGAGGGGCTGGGCCTGGAGCGCCTCGACGCTGTCCACGCTCTCGCTCGCGGCGATGTGGTCGATGATCGCTTCGACGAAGTCACGGAAATTCTCGTTCTTCGCGACAAAGTCGGTTTCGCAATTCACTTCGACGAGGATGCCGGTTTTGCCATCGTCGGCGAGGCGGGAGGCGACGACCCCTTCCTTGGCGGCGCGACCGGCCTTTTTGTCGGCGTCGGCGATGCCTTTTTTGCGGAGAACGGTCTCGGCGGCGGCGATGTCGCCCTGGGCTTCCACGAGAGCGGCCTTGCAGTCCATCATGCCCGCGTTGGTTTTGTCGCGGAGCGTTTTAATCAGTTCAACAGTGATTTCAGCCATAATATGTAATGCGTGTTAGTTAATTGGTGCTGGAGGAATTCGCCACGGGAATTCCGTGTCAATTTTGGCGGAATACCGACGGGCGGGAGCGCTGCCGCCGGAAACAAAGAAGCGGGTTCGTGGAGAACCCGCCCTTCCGCGTTGCTCAGACAGCCGGGATGACCGGGTCGATCAGTTTTTTCAGGACCACCCGGATCGAGCGGATCGCATCGTCGTTGGCGACGATGGGATAATCGATCACATCCGGATCGGCGTTGGAGTCCACCATCGCCACGATGGGAATGCCGAGCTTGCGGGCTTCGTTGATGGCGTTGTATTCCCGGGCCGAGTCGACGATGACCATGGCGTCGGGCAAACGATCCATCTGGCGGATCCCCGAAAGACGGAGGTGGAGTTTGTCCTTTTCGCGATTGAGCGAGGCGATCTCCTTCTTGCTCATTTTCTTGAAATCGGGGGACTTCTGGAGGTTCTCCAGCGACTCCATCCGACCGACGCTGCGGCGCACCGTGGGCAGGTTCGTGAGGGTGCCACCGAGCCAGCGATGGTTCACATAAAACTGGTGGGTGGCCTCGGCGGCTTCGCGGACGGCGTCCTGCGCCTGGCGCTTGCAGCCAACGAAAAGAACCCGTTTGCCCTTGGAGACGAGGTCGCGGAGGAAAGAGCTGGCGTTCTCGAGCTGCTCGGCCGTTTTCTCCAGGTTGATGACGTGGACGTTGTGACGCTCCCCGAGAATGTAGGGGCGCATCTTCGGGTTCCATTTGCGAGACTGGTGTCCGAAATGGACGCCGGCCTCGACCAGCTCGGTGATGAGTTCGTTAGACATGGTGGTGGTGGTTCCTTTCAGCAGGAAACCGAATCAGGTTTGAAAAGCGCCATCTTTTTCAGAACTCCCCGCCCTCGCGGGCGTTCGCTTTTCAGTTTTTTCAGTGGATGGATGGGAGGGGCGGCACTAAACCGCTGAAAGGGACAAAAGCAAGAAAAAAGCCGGGGCGCTGACTCTGGGAAACAGGCCGACGCCCCGACGGGTGAGAGGTTTGCCGACGTCTCAGGCGAGTTCGCTGAGCATGTCGAGGGGGGATTCTTCTTCTCCTTCCAAGGCTTCGTCGAGGAGATCCTCGGGAGTGCCATGTTCCACGACACCGAGGTTCCGGATCGTGTGGAAGCCGGTTCCGGCGGGAATGAGATGACCCATGATGACGTTTTCCTTGAACCCGCGGAGGTAATCGATCCGCCCCAGGGTGGAGGCCTCGGTGAGGACACGGGTGGTGTCCTGGAAAGAGGCCGCCGAGATGAAGCTCTCGGTCTCGAGCGAGGCCTTGGTGATCCCGAGGAGGACGGGCTCGCCTTCGGCCGGCTTGCCCCCCTGCTCGATCATGTCGGCGTTGATCGCTTCGAAGGTCGTCTTCTCGATCTGGTCGCCCCAGAGGAACTGGGTGTCCCCCGGATCGGTGATGCGGACCTTGCGGAGCATCTGGCGAATGATGATCTCGATGTGTTTGTCGTTGATCTCGACCCCCTGGAGGCGGTAGACGTCCTGCACCTCGCTGACGAGGTGCTCCATGAGCGCATGCGGCCCGAGAATGTCGAGGATCTCGTGCGGGGTGACAGCGCCCTCGGTGAGTTTTTGCCCTTTGTGGACGGTGTCGCCGGGTTGGACGAGATAGTGTTTGCCGAGCGGGATGAGGTGTTCCTCCTGCTCGCCGGATTCGGCGTCGGTGACGATGAGCTTGCGCTTCGCCCGGATCGTCCCGCCGAGGGATACCTCCCCGTCGATCTTCGCGATCTCGGCGACTTCTTTCGGCTTGCGCGCTTCAAAAAGTTCCGCCACCCGCGGGAGACCTCCGGTGATGTCCTTCGTTTCGGACACCTTGCGCGGCGTTTTGGCGAGTTGATCCCCGCCGGTCACTTTCTGGCCTTCCTTCACCGAAAGGTGGGCGCCGGTGGGAATGGAATACGCGGAGAGTTCTTCGCCGGACTTGGGATCGACGATGAGGATCTGCGGGTGCAGGTCTTCCTTGTGCTCGATCACGACGAGCCCCTTGGTGTTGGTCTCTTTGTCGATCTCGGTGTCGAGGGTGATGCCCTGGATCATGTCGCGGAACTTGATTTTCCCGCTCTTCTCCGTGATCACCGGAACGCTGTAGGGGTCCCAGGTCGCGAGGGTATCGCCCTTCTTGATCTCACCGTTGTCGGGGAAACAAATCACCGAACCGCTCACGATGTTGTAGGACTCCAGTTCGCGGCCGCCTTTCTCATGGATCGAGATGGTCCCGTTCTTGTTCAGCGCCACGAAAGTTTTGTCGGGCGTCTCGACGACACGGAGATTGTTGTAGTGAATGATCCCCTTGGTTTTCGCCTTGATGATGGGTTGCTTGAACGTACCCGAAGCCACCCCGCCGACGTGGAAGGTACGCATCGTGAGCTGCGTTCCGGGCTCCCCGATCGACTGGGCCGCGACGATCCCGACGGCTTCGCCGATTTTCGCCATGACGTTGGTGGAAAGGTTCATCCCGTAGCACTTCGCGCAGCAGCCGCGGCGGCTCTCGCAGGTGAGGACCGAACGGATTTTGAGCTGCTCGTGCCCGATGTCGTTGAGGCGCAGGGCGATGGCTTCATCAATCATGTCACCGGGGTTGACCACGGTTTCCTCGCCGTTGACGACCTTCTCGGCGGAGACGCGGCCGTAGATCCTCGTTTTGAGATCCACCACTTCTTCATCCCCTTCGTAAATGGACTTCACGACGATGCCGTTGGCGGTGCCGCAGTCCTGCTCGGTGATGATGACATCCTGCGCCACATCGACGAGTTTCCGGGTCATGTACCCCGAGTCCGCCGTCTTCAGCGCGGTGTCGGCCAGCCCCTTGCGGGCACCGTGGGTGGAGATGAAGTACTCCAGCACGGAGAGGCCCGAACGGAAGTTCGAAATAATGGGCCGCTCGATGATCTCGCCTGAGGGCTTGGCCATGAGTCCGCGCATCCCGGAGAGCTGCTTGATCTGCTGACGGTTGCCCCGCGCGCCGGAGTCCACCATCATGAAGAGCGGACTGGGGAGGGTCTGGCCATCGTTGTGCTCGATGGTGCGGAAGAGCGCCTTGGTGATCTCTTCCCCGGCCAGCGTCCAGATATCGACGATCTTGTTGTAACGCTCCTTGTTGGTGATCACACCGGCACGATACTGGTCGTTCGCCTTGTTGACTTCGGCGGTGGCCTGCTCGACCTCCACCGCTTTCTCATCGGGGATGAGCATGTCGAAAATGCCGACCGAGGTTCCCGATCTCGTCGCCTCGCGGAATCCGAGTGCTTTGAGAGCGTCGAGCGAGCGGACCGTGCCCTCCTGCCCGGTGGCCTGGTAGCAACGCCAGATGATGTCCGACATCTGCTTCTTCGCGACGGTGCCGTTGAAAAATCCGAGACTTTCCGGCCAGATTTCATTGAAACGCACGCGCCCGGCGGTGGTGATGAGGATCTTGCGATCCCGATCCCCGAAGATGCGGTCGGTGGTGCCGTAGTCGGGGTTGCGCACCCGGATCGGATCGTGCATGTCGATGCGGCGGCTCGCGATGGCGAACTCGACCTCCGAGGTGTCGGCGAAAAGCGGCAGAGTGCTTTCCATGTCGGGATCGCGCAGCGGGATCTGACGGCAGTAGGTGAGGAAATACACCCCGAGAATGATGTCCTGGGAGGGCACCGTGATCGGCTTGCCGCTCGACGGAGTGAAGATGTTGTTGGGCGCGAGCATGAGCATGCGCGCCTCCATCTGGGCCTCCACCGAGAGCGGCACGTGGACCGCCATCTGGTCGCCGTCGAAGTCGGCGTTGTAAGCGGTACAAACGAGGGGATGCACCCGAATCGCGGATCCTTCGATGAGGACCGGTTCGAAGGCTTGAATGGAGAGACGGTGCAGGGTGGGCGCCCGGTTGAGGAGGACGGGGTGTCCCTTGGTCACTTCCTCGAGAATGTCCCAGACCTCCGAGGTCTTGCGTTCGATCAGTTTTTTCGCGCTGCGCACGGTATGCACGTAGCCGAGTTCCTTGAGGCGTCGGATGATGAAGGGTTCGAAAAGGACCAGCGCCATTTTCTTGGGAAGACCGCACTGGTGCAACTTGAGGTCGGGACCGATCACGATGACGGATCGTCCCGAGTAGTCCACCCGCTTGCCGAGCAGGTTCTGGCGGAAACGCCCGCCCTTGCCCTTGAGCATGTCGGAGAGCGATTTGAGGGCGCGGTTGCCGGCCCCGGTGACGGCGCGTCCGTGACGGCCATTGTCAAAGAGGGCATCGACCGCCTCCTGCAACATGCGCTTTTCGTTCCGGATGATCACATCCGGAGTCTTGAGCTGGAGCAGGTTCTTGAGACGGTTGTTCCGGTTGATGACGCGACGGTAGAGATCGTTCAGATCCGAGGTCGCGAAACGGCCGCCCTCGAGCGGCACGAGCGGACGGAGGTCGGGCGGGATGACCGGGAGCACTTCGAGGATCATCCACTCGGGACGGGTCTTCGAGTTGTGGAAACCCTGGGCGAGCTTGAGACGTTTGGCGAGTTTTTTGCGCACCTGTTTGGAGCGGGTCTTGCCCATCGCTTCTTCGAGATCGACGATGATGGAGGGCAGATCGATTCTCGCGAGGAGATCGCGAACCGCTTCCGCACCCATCCCGGCCTGGAAGCCTTCCACCCCGTACTCTTCCTGCGCATCGCGGAACTCCAGTTCGGTGAGGAGCTGCCCGGCGTCGAGCGGCGTGTTGCCCGGGTCGATGACGATGTAATCCTCGTAGTAAATGACCCGCTCCAGCTGGCGGGCGCTCATGTCGAGCATCAGGCCGATCCGCGAGGGCATGCACTTGTAAAACCAGATGTGCGAAACCGCGACGGCGAGCTCGATGTGGCCCATCCGCTCGCGACGAACACGGGAGAGGGTCACCTCGACGCCACAACGGTCGCAGACGGTGCCCTTGTGCTTGATCCGCTTGTACTTGCCACAGGCGCATTCCCAGTCCTTCGTCGGACCGAAAATACGTTCACAGAAAAGACCGCCTTTCTCCGGCTTGAACGTCCGGTAGTTGATCGTTTCCGGATTTTTCACTTCGCCGCGACTCCACGAACGGATCGTGTCGGGGTTGGCAACGGTGATGCGGACGTGGTCGAAGCTGTCGGACTTGCGTTCGAGGCCGAAGATTTCGTCCAAGTGGGATTCAGAGCTGAGGGAGGGAACTGACATGGCGTGAAGTGGCTGGAGTTCGTTGCGGCTGGGGATTCCGTTCCTTGGGCGAAATCAGATGATG
>CAYLJC010000161.1:0-6511 GCA_964383345.1 uncultured Akkermansia sp.
GACGCGGGACAAGGCCGCCTTCACCCGGCTCGTCCGCGCGAAAATTTTTGATTTCCTGAAACTTCTCTCGCGGGGAGAGACCAAATCGGCGCTGGAGGAGATCCCCGGAGGCGAAGGAATCACGGCGGAGGGATTGGGGGAAACAATGTCCCGTTTTCACCAGGACCACGGACGCCTCCGCTTTGATCCCGAAGCGAGGAACGCCAAACACTGTCGCATTGAGGCCGAAGCGGGAGCCCCGTTCTGGAAGGTCGAACAAATCCTCGTGGACGAATCGGAAAGCAATGACTGGAGCGCCCGCTTCGAAGTCGATCTCAGCGCCAGCGCGGATCAGGGGAGGGCCGTCCTGCGACTCGTGTCTTTCGGTCCGATCGGGGGCGAAGAAAACCCGTCGGCCCCAAGGAAGGGCGCTTTGTAAGCGCCCGGCAAGCCCCGCCCCCAACCTCCGCAAACGCCCCGCCCCCGAGGCTCCGTCGGGACTTGCAAAGCCCCGTTCCTTGGGGCTGACGCCCGAATAGTCATGTGATTGTCATTGCGAAAGGGCCGACCTCCGGCGAAGTTTTCCGTCATGGAGTCAACGCACAGCAAGACCATCGGCTATGTTCTCTGGATTTTTGGATTTACCGGAGCACATCGTTTCTATTTCGGCAAACCGGTCAGCGGACTGATTTGGTTTCTGACCCTTGGTCTCCTCGGGATCGGCTGGCTCATCGATCTTTTTCTCATTCCCGGGATGGAGCGGAAGGCGGAACTGCGCTACAAGGCCGGGGAGGTGGATTATTCGGTCGCCTGGATCCTGCAGACGTTCGTCGGCTACCTCGGGATCCATCGTCTCTACATGGGCAAATGGCTCACGGGGCTCCTCTATCTAGTCACCGGCGGTCTCTTCCTGATTGGCTGGGCCTACGATTTTTGCACCCTGAACTCGCAGATCACCGAGATCAATGCGAAACGCAGGAGCGGCGGGACGGCTCCCGGCCCGTCTCTCGAAGGCTGACGCGGGACGGGGGAGAAAAGACCGCTTTTTTGCGTTGCCTCGACCGCGTTTCGGGTGATACCTAAGGCTCTTACAGAAACGACATGGGACAGAATTTCGAGTTGGAAGGCACCGTCAAGGTGATCAATGAAGTGCAAAGTTTCGCGAGCGGATTCACCAAGAGGGAGTTCGTCGTGGAAGTCGAGGACGGAAAATTTCCGCAGTCGATCAAATTCGAATGCCTCAAGGAAAAGACTTCCCTGATCGACGGCTATGAGGTCGGGGATCCGGTGAAGGTCTTCTTTGATATTCGCGGCAACGAATACAATGGAAAATATTACGTCAACCTCACCGCGTGGAAGCTGGAGAAGCCCGGGGCGGGCGGGAGCGGCCCTCGCGGTGCCTCCCCGTCGGTCTACGGAGACGACGGCCCGCCCCTGAGCGAGCCGCCCGGCGGATACGGGCAGGAATCCGACGACGACATTCCGTTTTGAACGGCGTTTCCCGCCTGACGGAGCGCCGTCGGAACGCGAGGATATAGCTTGCTCATCGGTTCTCCTGCACTAGGATACGCAACGTCCGGGGAATCTGATTTGTCCTCTGCGGGGAAGAATTCTCTTCCGACCGCCCTGATCAGCGCTGTCTCTTGCTGAGTCCCGGACCGATTCGAAACCTTGTTCAGACCCATGCAAAATTCATCGTCCGGCGGAGACCGGAATCGCAACCGTAATTCCCGCCCCCGCAACGGATCCCGCAGCGGCGAAGGAGATCGTAACCGCCGCAGCGGTTCCCGTGGCAGAGGGGGATCCCGTGAGCGCGAATCCGGTCGCGACGTATCCCGCCGGGAGGCGGCCAGTTCGCGCCCGCCGCGCGGCAGCCGTTCTTTTGACGACAAACCCGAAATCATCCGTCGCCGCACGACACCGCGACCGACCGGATTCCAGAAATTCATCAAGATCATTACCTTCGGCCTCGTCGATCTCGCCGCGCCGAAAGCCGCTCCGGCGAAAGGAAGCGGGCGGGACGGCGAAAACCGCGAAAGCAAAAACCGCGAAGGCAAAAAGCGCGAACGCCGTACACCGCTCCTCGTCGAGCCGACGACTCCGCGTCTCTACGTCGGCAATCTCAACTACGACACCACCAGCGAAGACCTCGCCGCCCTCTTTTCGGAGCACGGCACCGTCGCCGGGGCGGCCGTCGTCACCCAGGCGGGTTCGGCCCGTTCCAAGGGCTTTGCGTTTGTGGAAATGGGCAGTGTCGAGGAAGCCAAAGCGGCCGCCGCCGCCCTCAACGACAAAGATTTCCAAGGCCGCCAGATTCTCGTGACCGGTGCCAAGAGCGAAGGCCGCAATGAGAGTCGCGGGGAAGACGAAAAATCCCAACGCCCGCCCCGCGGCGAAGGTCGTTCCCGGGAAGGGCGCTCCGGTTCCGGGGGAGGGCGTGGCAGGGGCGAGCGGGGACGCGGCGGCGACCGCGATCTCATCGAAAAGCCGACCCGTCAGGTGAAGCCGCTCGAAATCGAAGTGGTCACCTCTCCCTCGCTGCGAGTCGACAAGCTCAACGCCGAGGCCTCGGTCATCGACATTACCGATCTCTTCGCCGGCATCGCTACGATCCAACATCAGGAGGAAACCACGGTCGAAGGAGCTGTCACCAAAAGCCTTCGCGTCGATCTCGCTGACATCGCCGAAGCGCAAAAGGCGGTCGAATTGCTCGACGGCAAGTGCTTCATGGGGCATCAGCTCCGCGTGACCGGCGTGAAGGGGGAGAGTCCCCTGGGTGCCGGAAACACGGAAACGACAGCCGCCACGGAAACCAGCGAGAGCTGACGGTTCACACGATCCGTCCGCCCGCAGTGCGTTTTGCGGCCGTGCTGAGGTGTTCGCGCATCAGGGCGGCGGCGGTCTCCGCCTTTCCCGCCGCGAGAGCTTCGAGGAGGGCGCCGTGCTGTTTCCAGCCCTCGCGGAGATGACGGTCGGTGTCGTTGCCGGCCTCGTAGGAGAGGCGTTTGTAGCTCCAGCAGCGCCGGATGATTTCCCGCATCGAGAGATTGCCGCAGAACTCGGCCACGACGAGATGCAGGGCGAGGTCGAGCCAGCGTGCGGCGGTTTGCCAGCCGGGGCGTTTCCCCGGTTTTGCGTCCTCCACCAGCGTCTCCAGGTCGGCCAGGACCGCCTCCGGGATACGGCCTGCGGAGGCGTCGGCCGCCTCGGGTTCGATCAATTGTCGGGTGCGGTGCAGATCGACGAGCCAGTTTTCCGCCCCCGGTCGCACCGAAGCGCGTTGGTTCAGGGTCTGGCTCACGATTCCGTCGGCGGTGAGCCGGGCGAGGGCCTGGATCACCGGGGTGCGGCTCATGCCGAGATCTTCGGCGAGACGGGTGCTTTTCAGTTCCGTCCCGGCGGGGAGTTCACCCCGCACGATGCGCAGGAGGATGCGGTCATGCGCCTCGTCGGCAAGGGAGCGACGCTCCGGATCGACGATGTCTTCCCCGAGAATGGAGCAGAGTTCCGGATAGCGGCGGGGATTGAAAGCGGGCGGCGTCATGGGAAAAATTCGATTTGACAGCGAAAGGGCTGCCCTTAAAATGAATACACTTTCAAAAGTGCATTCATTCAAGGAAAATTTTTCACTCCGCGCCATTTGTCCGGCCTCCCTACCTCCTCACGTTATGACCGATACCTCCGCAACACCCGTCGTCCTGCCCGTCCTTCGCGGCGGCATGGTTGGCATGGGCATGATTTTCGACGAGACCTACGCTCCTTTTTTCGAAACGGCGGGGGAGGGGATCTATGACGCCGCCGTCGGCGCCTACCGGGTTGAGCTCGCCGGTGCCGCCACCCGCACCGGAGATCGGGCGAAGGCCTATTGCGAGCGCCGCGGCCTCACCGGTTTTGGAAACCACTCCGGTGACAACGCCGTGGGCGATCTCCTCGCCAGCGGGATCGATTTTCTCTGCGTCGCTTCTCCCGATGACAAACACTTCGAGGCCGCCCGACTCGGCATCGAAGCGGGCCGCCACGTCATCATTGAAAAACCCTCCGTCCTCAGCCTCGACGAACTCGACGTGCTGACCGCGCTGGCCAAGGCGAAAGGTGTTCTCGCGAAAGTCGTCTATCACAAACTCCTCGATCCCGATCACAAAAAACTGCGCACTCTCGTGGAGGACGGCGTGCTCTCCCATGTCAACAACGGCTACTGCACCCTCCTCGAACCCAAGTCGATTTCGGGCCAGCAGTTCGCCGCCTGGATCACCGGACGCAACCCCGGCACCTACGTCGCGGTGCATTATTTGAAACTGATCGACTTCACCTTCGGGGGACGACTCAAGAGTGTCAGTTGCACCGGTCAACGGGGTCTCGTCGGGCCACAGGACGGCCCCACCTGGGACTCCACCCAGCTTCGTCTCGTCTACGAATACGAGAGCGGACGGGAGGCGGCCTTCGACATCCACACCAGTTGGGTCACTCCCGACAACTTCCCCGGCTACGTCGAGCAGGAGGTCCAGTTCCGCTTCGACAACGGGGTTTGGAACGGACACAGCCGCAAGCGCGGTGTCGAACTCACCGTCGAGGGACGGACTCCGAACGAGCTCAAGACCACGATCAACAACCATTACAACGGGACTTTCCTCGAGCCCTGGGGCGAGCGCAGCCGCCGCGGTTACGGCATCGAAGTGATCGAGCGTTTCGCCCGCGAGGTCGCCTATGTGGAACTCGGCGGAGCCGCCGGACAACGCGCCGACCGACTCGCCGAAATGGCCTCGCGAAACTACAACGACCTCTCCGCTGATCGGCAAGTCGTGGCGGCCGTCCAGGCCATGGAGAGCATCCTCGCGCGGCACGCGGCCGGCGAACCCAACGGTATCGTCGAAGTGAACGGACGGGCCGGCGGGCTGGCCCTCTATCTTCCCGGAAAACCCGAACCCGAAATGCTCTATCACGGCACCGTCTGAACCCCGAACCCCCCTTTTTTACCCATGACTACATCCACCGCCACCCGCCCCGCCCACCTCGTCAAACACGAGGGGGAAGAAACCTCGAATCATCTCCGCCACGATCTCACCGGGGCCGAGCCGTCCTGCCTGCGCACCCGCACCCCCAGCATGGCGGTGCTGCATCGCAGCGCGGGATCCTATCATTACACTCCCGAAGGCCGCAAACTCGCCGACTTCACCTCGGGAGTGCTCGTCGCCAACCTCGGGCACAATCCGAAGCGCTGGTGGAAACGGGTCATCGAATACATGGCTCTGCAGGATGCCTGCGGCGATGAGGGATACCACAAGGGCGTGACCCTGACCTCTTACAACGCGGTCACCGAAGTGGAACTCGAAGCGAGCCGCCGCCTCCTCGCCAGCCTCCAGGCCGCCCCCGGCGGAAAACGTCTCGAACAGGTCCTCTGGGCCGCGAGCGGGAGCGAAGCCGTGCAGAAAGGCCTCTGGGCCGGGCTGGCCAAGCGTCCCCAGGGCGACGGCATCATTCTCGCAACCCGCCACGGATTCCACGGCAAAAAGGGCCTCTCCGGCGCGGTCACCGGCAGCGAGACGGACAAAGAGCGTGATCCCCGCGTCCGTTTCATCAGCTTTCCCAAAGAGGAGTGCAAAACCCTCCAGCGTCGCCGCGAACCCATCGATCTCGCCCCCTACCGCGCCGAGCTCGAGGCCCTCAAGGCCGAATTCGGCGATCGCCTCAGCGTTCTCATCACCGAACCCTACCTCGGCGGCGGCGGGTCCTACCATCCGCAGAAAGAATACATGCAGATGCTGGCGCAGTTCTGTCAGGAGAACGACATCCTCTTTTTCCTCGACGAAGTGCAGGCCAATTTCGGGCGCACCGGTTCGATGTATGCCTACAGCGAGTACGGCGTCGAACCCGATCTGGTCTCGCTCGGCAAGGGACTCGGCAACGGGATGCCCGTCGATGCGGTGGTCGGTCGCGCCGACGTCTTTGCCCGCCTCAGCTTCGGCGAGGGATCGGACACCTGGAGCGGTCACCCCCTCGGCTGCGCCGCCGTCCTCGCGACCCTCGACGAGTTCGAGCAGACCGACGTGCTGGAACAGGGGCGTCGTCTCAGCGTGGCCATCGAGGAAAACCTCGTCAAACTCAACGAACTGCCCGCCATCCACGCCGTTCGCGGCGAGGGCACCGTCTGGGGCATCGAATGCCAGGCCGTCGGAGCCATGAGCGCCGATGAAGTCGCCGCCGAGATCGTGCGTCTCTGCTACCTCGGTGACGAGGAAGGCCGCGGGGTACACCTCCTCGGCCCCCTCGCCGGAAAAGTCATCCGCGTCGCCCCGCCCCTGACCATGCCGGTGGCGGAACTGCAGGAATACTTTGACGTCGTTCACCGCCTCGTCGCAGGTCTGGGAGGATAAGAAACGCTGAAATCAGGAAATAGGATTCCGGGCAGGGCGGGTTGTCCCCAACCCGCCTCGTTTGGCCAATCGGCGTCCTTCCCTCCCTCCTCGCGGCGCGTTGGGGACAACGCGCCCTGCCTTCGCGTGCGATTCCGACGCGCCGCCAAATAGCCTGTCCC
>CAYLJC010000162.1:0-6504 GCA_964383345.1 uncultured Akkermansia sp.
CAGATTATTCTTAACCTGCTCAAAGACTCGCTCAAGCGCAGCCCGGGCAAGTGGCATTTTCCCCTTCCCTTTCCCCGGCACCACGGTAACACTCCCTCCATGACCGACTCCGCCTCTCCCGATCGCGATCCCTCCACCCTCCGCAGCGCCCGCTGGTTCGCGCCGGATGATCAGCGCAGTTTCGGGCATCGCTCGCGGCTGAAGCAGATGGGATTTGCCACCGAGGATTTCAAAGCAAAACCGGTCATCGGCATTCTCAACACCTGGTCGGACATGAACAACTGCCACACCCACTTCCGCGACCGCGCCGAGGAGGTCAAACGGGGGGTCTGGCAGGCGGGAGGGTTCCCGGTGGAAATTCCGGTGATGTCGCTCTCGGAGAGTTTCATGAAACCCACGAGCATGTACTACCGCAATCTCCTCGCCCTCGAGGTGGAGGAGACGCTGCGCTGCTATCCGCTCGACGGAGCGGTGCTGATGGGAGGATGCGACAAGACCGTGCCGGCGCTGCTGATGGGAGCCACGTCGGCGAACCTGCCCTCGATTTTCCTCCCCGCCGGCCCGATGCTGAAGGGTTGCTGGCGCGGGGAAGTCCTCGGCTCGGGCACGGACATGTGGCGCTACTGGGCGGAGCGTCAGGCGGGAAATCTCTGTGAGGACGGTTGGAACGAGCTGGAGGACGGCATCGCGCGTTCCCCCGGCCACTGCATGACGATGGGCACGGCCTCGACCATGACCGCTCTCGCCGAGGTTCTCGGTTTCTGTCTGCCCGGGGCGACCTCGATCCCGGCGGTCCACTCGACCCACGCCCGCATGGCCTCGGCTTGCGGGCGGCGGATCGTCGAGCTCGCCTGGGACAAGATCACTCCCCGCCGGTTGCTCACGCCGGACGCTTTTCACAACGCCATCGTCACCGACATGGCGCTCGGCGGATCGACCAACGCCATCATCCACCTCATCGCGATGGCGGGTCGGGCGGGAATCAAGCTGACTCTGGAGCAATTCGACGAGATCTCCCAGCGGGTCCGGGTCATCGCCAATATCCGTCCCTGCGGCGAGTATGTGATGGAGGATTTTTACGACGCCGGCGGACTCCTCGCCCTGCTCTCGCAGATCCGATCCCAGCTCAAGCTCGACTGTCTCACCGTCTCGGGGAAAACCCTCGGGGAAAATCTTGAAGGCGCCACGGTCTACAACGACGAGGTGATCCGTCCGCTGGACCGGCCCGTTTCCCAGGCCGGCGGCACTTTCGTCCTGCGGGGAAATCTCGCGCCCGACGGAGCGGTCATCAAACCGACCGCAGCGGAACCTCGTCTCCTCGCACATCGCGGGGTCGCGGTGGTCTTTTCCGACTACGCCAATCTCAAGAACCGCATCCACGACGAATCCCTCGCGCTCACGGCGGATCACATCATCGTCCTGCAGCACGCAGGCCCCATCGGTGCGCCGGGCATTCCCGAATGGGGGATGCTCCCGATCCCGAATTACCTGCTTCGGCAAGGTGTCCGCGACATGCTGCGCATCTCCGATGCCCGCATGAGCGGAACCAGCTACGGGGCCTGCGTCCTCCACGTCTCCCCCGAATCCGCCATCGGCGGTCCTCTCGCTCTCGTCCGGGACGGCGATGTCATCGAGGTGAATGTCGCGGAACGCCGTCTCCATCTCGAGGTCGACGACGCGGAACTGGCGGTGCGCCGGGCGGCGTGGTCGCCCCGTCCCGTCCGCCATACGCGCGGCTACGGACGCCTCTACGCGGACGAGATCACCCAGGCGCCGGAGGGATGCGATTTCCGCTTTCTCCACCACGGCGAGGAGAGCCCCGAACCGGATATTTTCTGAATAAGATAGGACTCGAATCCCGCGCGAGCCTGGCATATTCTGGCCCCGATGAAACCCTCCGGTGACCCCGCTCCCGATCCCGCACGCGAGATTCGGAAATCCAAATCGATCCTCTATGTTTTTTTCTCCGCGACGCTCGCGGCGATCGTCCTCGGGCTCACTTTTTTCCTGCTGATCCGCGGGTTCCAGTGGCGGAGCGCTCTCGCCGATCTCCGCGCCGAGCCGGGCATCGAGATCCTCAGCGTGGAGCGGGTCGGTTTTTTCCGGAAAAGGCTCCTCGGGCTGCGCGATCCCCTCGCTCCGACGGCCGAGAGCATCCTGAAAAAAAACAACATCGCCCCCCACACCGTCGAGGTGGTCCTGACAGGCTACCATTCCCTCCACACCCCCTACGCCCGGGAGCGGGAAAAGCAGGAGCGGGAGCGCTACGACGAGCTGCGGCGCTCCGTCCTCACGGCGGTGGGTGAGTTCGCCGCGACCACGACGGCCCGGCGCGAGGCCGATCTGGAACGCATCACCCGGATCCTCTTTGCGACCCGTTTCCCCGAGGCGATGAAGACCGTCGCCCTCGACTACCAGGACGGGACCTGGCACGCGCGGGGCGAGCTCTACGCACCGGCCCGTGCGGTTTTTGTGAAGGAAGCGCCCGCCTGCCTCGTCGAAGGCGAACTGGCATTCGACCACCTCGTGGACCTGACCGAAAGCCGCACCTCCGCGATCCGCGCGGATCTTGCCGCCAGCGACCTGTTCACCGTGGATCTCGACGGGCACCATGTCCATCCGGAACGAATGCGCCGTCTCATCGCCGACTACGACACCGTCTGCCGCCTCTCGGATCTGCCCGCCCCGCGCCTGCAACTGGAGATCACCGCCGCCGACCCCGGGAGCCTCGCCCGCCGGATCGCCGCCGTGAAACGACAACTCACCACTGCGGGAGGCATCGCGGAAGATCGCTTTCTCCCCGATCTCGTGAAGGAGGCACCCGCCGACACAGCGGTGACGGCGTTCCTGCGAATCGTCCCCCACCCCGCCCCGTGATGAGCGAGGAACCCGCCCGTGTCCGCCGCGTCGAGGTACTGGTACCGCCGCTCGTAACTTTCGCGGGCGTCTCGGCCCTGCTCCTCGTCGCCCGCTTCTACGACCGGCTCCCGCTGCGGGTTCCCCCCTGCGGGTTCCGAACCGCTTTCGGCATTCCCTGCGTCGGCTGCGGTGGCACCCGCGCCATGAAAAGCCTCGCTTCGGGCCGGTTCCTCGAAGCCGCCGCCTACAATCCGGCGGTGGTTCTCGGAGTCTGCTCCAGCATCCTCTGGGTCCTCGCCGGAATCCTCGCCTATCGCCGCGGGCGGGGGCCGCTCCCTGTGTCCGAACAGAACCGGAGAATCCAGCGGGCCGCCTGGGTCACCCTCGCCCTGCTCGCGCTGAACTGGGCCTACCTGATCCTCTTTTTGCCCTGAGGATGGCGGACCGAAACGAGGGGTTCGCCCTCATCGAGGGCCTTGCAAAAAGGATCGTCCCGGTGTAGCGAGGCGCGCCCTGCGGCGGGAAAGCCATGGCGTGTCATGAGAGTCACGAATGTGTTTCCCGGGACAACGCATATTGAATTGCTGTCGCAGGACACGGTGTGCTTTCGAGCCGGGCATGCCTTGGAAAATTTTAAAATGAAACACCTTACTTTCAGCGCCTTTTCCGGACGGATCCGAACCCGCCTCGGCACCGGTCCCGTGCGGTCCGCGGTCGCGCTCCTCCTGTTGCCCGCCCTCGCCTGGTGGAGCGGACCGGTCGCGGCCAATCCGAGCAGTGGCGTGATCGTCCACGGCGATGTCACGATCCAATCCGGGGGCGGCGGCGTGCTCAACATCAACCAGACCTCGGGCAACGCGATCATCGACTGGGAGGCCTTTTCGATTCAGGCAGGAGAACTCACCCGTTTTCTTCAGCCCGGGACCAACGCCGCGGTCCTCAACCGCGTCACCGGCGGGAATCCCAGTGAAATCCACGGGGCGCTCCAGGCCAATGGCAGCGTTTTTGTGATCAACCCGAACGGCATCCTCGTCGGCACGGGCGGCACCATCGACGTACACGGCTTGGTCCTCTCGACCCTGGACATAAGCAATGGCGAATTCCTCGCACGCGGCGACATGGTTTTCAAAGGTGCCGGCGACGCCGGGGTGACCAACCTCGGTCGGATCAACGCCATCGGCGGGGATGTTTTCCTGATCGGCAAAACGGTGACCAACAGCGGTTCGATCCATGCCTCGGAAGGCACGGTCGGTCTCGCCGCCGGAGAAGAAGTCCTCCTCCGGGCGGCAGGCAACGCGGACGGCGGACGCATCTTCGTGCGGGCCACCGGTTCGGGCGTGAGCGGAACGGGCATCCTCAACGACGGCACGATAGAGGGGGCCGCCGTCGAGTTGAAGGCACACGGAAACATGTACGCGCTGGCCATCAACAACAAGGGATCGATCCGGGCGACCGGAGCGGTCCATTCGGGCGGTCGCGTCCATCTCCGGGGCACCGGCGGGTCCTTCGCAAACAGCGGCTCGATCCACGCCACCTCCAGCGGTGCCGGGGACGCCTCCATCCTCATCGAAGCGGCCTACGCCAAAGTGGACGGAGAAATGCGCGCCGAGACGCTCTCGGGAGGGACTGGAACCGCCTCGGTGAAAATCGCCGCGAGCGACGCCGCCGACATCGGAGCAACGATCCGGGCTCGTTCGGTGGAGGGCATCGGCGGGACCGTCGAAGTCGAGTCCGAACACATCTCCGTGGCGGCGGACAGTCACATCGACGTGAGCGGAACTCTCGGCGGCGGATCGGTACGCATCGGCGGCGGCTTCCAGGGGAATGACCCCGCTTTTACCAACGCCCGCTCGGTGGAAATGGCCTCGGGAGCGACGATCCGGGCCGACGCGCTCGATTCCGGCGACGGCGGCACCGTGGTGCTCTGGTCGGACGGCGACACCACCTTCCGCGGGGACATCACCGCCGAAGGTCGCGGCGACGGGCGGGGCGGCCTCGTCGAAATTTCGGGCAAAGAGGGTCTCCTCGTCGACGGAACCGTATCCACTCTCGCCGAGAGCGGAGTCAACGGGCACCTTTTGCTCGATCCGAAGAACCTGACGATCAGCTCGGCGTCCTCCTCGACGACCAATATCAATACCAGCACCCTCCAGTCCCTCGTCGGGTCCAACCACGTCGTGGTCTCCACCTTTGATCCGGGCGCGACCGACGCCGGGCACATTTCCGTCCTGAATCCGGTGCGCTACACCTCGGCCAACAGCCTCACCCTGCTCGCCGAGGGCGACCTCTACATTGGCGACGACATCATCAACCGGGGAGCGGGCAACATCAACCTCGTGGCCGGCTGGAACTCCGCCCTCCTCCCGCTCGCCGACCTCTACGCGGGCACCGCGACCCCGCACGCCACCCTGCCGGGCACCTCCATCGCGACCGGAGACATCGATATGGACAACACCTTCTTCACCGTCCCCGGTGCCTTCGGGAACAATGGAGGAAGCGTCTATGTGGGTTCTCTCGGCGCCCCCGACATCGCCGCCGACCGCGCCGTGGCCGTGGGCAGCCGCACCGGCCAGACGAATGTGGCGGGCCACGACGTGAACGTCTGGGGCGCCGCCTACACCGGGGGAACCAACGCAGGGGCGCAGCGCTACTCCCAGATCGGCTACAACCGGCGCGACGCCGGCACCTCCATCACCGATCCGGCCACCGGACGCATCCGGGTGGTGGCCCTCAACGACATCGAAGTCGCCGCGAACAAATACGAGGTCGGCATCCGCGGCAGCAGCGGCTGGACCTCCTCGACGGACAACTCCGGCAACGCCTCCTTCGCCCAGATCGGCCACGGCGGGGAACGCGACTCGGCGAGGGACATGCAGCTTTCCGGCGAAATCCTCGTCGAGGCGGGGGGCAGCCTGAGTCTCCTCGGCGGCATCGCCTACAACAACCACGCCAGCATCGGCCACGGCGGCTACGACAACGCGGACGACAACGACGGAACCAACCTCGCCACCCTCGGCGGCGATATTTCCATCCAGGTGGGAGGAGACCTCACGCTCCAGGCCGGACTCGGCTACCACGCCCACGTCCAGATCGGACATGGCGGAGGAAACCACTACCTCGCCGACTTCACCGAGAGTGCCATCGACATCGTCGCGGGCGGGGACGTGACGGTGCGCGGTGGAGCGGGCGTGAGCGGGTCCGAGAGCAACTCGCGTGCCCAGGCCCAGATCGGGCACGGCGGCTACAACGCCGATTTCATCCACGATTCGGTTCCCGAAACGGAAGATCTCGTCATCCCCGTGACGGCGGGATCGGGCCGGGGCTACAAAGGCGACATCACCGTGGACGCGGGCGGTGCGGTGGTCGTCGAAGCCGGCCACAACGACGGCTACAACGTCGCCTTCATCGGAAACGGAGGCATCCTCGCCGATGGCGACCACTCGGGCAACATCACCGTGACGGCGGGAGAAGGTGTCGAGATCACCGCCGGGACAGGCACTTCCACTCTTTTCGCCCAGATCGGGCACGTCTCCTACAATTCCTCCAACGCCATCTCCGGTGAAGTCTCCGTGACCGCCGAGGACGGCGGCATCCGGCTGACCGGGGGAAACTCGACCGCAAACTACGCCGTCATCGGCAGCGGCG
>CAYLJC010000163.1:0-6430 GCA_964383345.1 uncultured Akkermansia sp.
ATTTGGCAATTCACCATCTGCTCTCCGAAGCGGTTTGAAATCCACCGATCCGAGAAGGAGCCCTCGATCCGGCAATCGCGGAATTGCCAACGAGTCATGAAACGACCGCCGAACCATCCTCCGCCCTTCCCCATCTTCATGTCCTTGAATTTGCATTTCACGAAGAAGAGGTGGCTGCCGAGATTCCCGTGCAGGGTGAACCCGTCAAATTTCACCTCGTGTGCGACGAGGACTCTCCTCCCGGTCAGCCAGCGGGCCTTCTCGTCCGCGCCGCGAAAGGTCGACCCCGGCATCAAGACGATCTCATCAACGTCATCGCCTCCCCCGCGATTTCCCTCGATCCGGTAGTTTCCAGCGGGCAGAGTCACCTTCGGCGGCCATTGCTTGAGTTCGAAAATGTCGGGGTCCGCCGGCGGAGGCGTCAGTTGGGGAACCGATTCGAAGCGCTCGAGGATCTCGGTCGACGCCGGAGCCGAGGGAAGCGGCTTTGCGAGAGCGTCGGCGGCATCTCCGAGGGAGCGCCGGATCTGCTCTCCCTCGTTCCTGACGACGAGAGCGGTTTGGATCTCTCCGGCGCGGGTGAGTTCTGTCTGGAGAATCTCCAACTGCGTGAGGTAGGCCTTCATCAAGCGGTGGATTTCTTCCTTCTCTCCCGAGTCGATCGGTTTGCGGGCTTCCACGTACAAGGTCCGGATTCGACTCAACTCGGGATCGTCCTCCGAGCCCAGCGTTCCGGAGGATACGAACATTTCCCGCTCTTTCCGGACGGCGAGCAGGGCCTCCAGTTGCCCCTGGGTCTGCAAATCCGCTTCCAGCTTTTGCAGCGCCGCCACGAACTTTCCCCCGAGGTCGGCCCGGTCCCGTTCGGACTTCGTGCGGATCTCGAAGGAGGCGGCCTTGTATTTCTTCTGGAGATCTCCCCATTTTTCTCCAAGTTCGCTGCTCCGACCGAGGGACGTTCCCCCCGCAAAGAGGAGGCAAAGGACGCCGGTCAACAGGGCCGGGAACACCCTCCGCAGACGGATCGCGAGGGGAGGGATGACTGCGGCGGAATGTGCCGTTCCCGGCGAAATCATCCCATTCCCGGCGGTAGCTCCGGCTTCGAGCGGGATCTCTCTGGATCGATCATTCAAACTCATGGGTCGCGGCAAGGGGAGGGATTGATCGGGCTCGGGAACAGGCAAGGGAGGTCCGAAGAGTCGAAAAATCGGCCTCACGGAAGCTTCACCTCTTTACTCTTTTGAAAAGGGCCGTCGCATGTCAGAATGGTCCGATTTGCCTCTTCTGGTCAAGGGGTTTCGGTTTGCAACACGCAGGAGAAGCGGAAACGAAGCCTCGGACCGCAGCCGAAGGGAACTCAGACCGGCAAAGGGCGCGACAATCCGTCTACCCGGCCGGCACCTTGTGTCGCTCGGCGGGTTGGTGGGTGATGCGGACGCGCAGGGACGTTTCCAGGCCGCCCTCGCAGCCAAAACGGACTTTGTGCGGGCCTTTGGGAAGGCGCAGGACGGGGGCTTTGGTGGAGGTCACATTCGGTTGGGAAGGGTCCTCTTGGTAATGCCGGATCGCTTCCCCGGGCCAGAAGACGAGGTATTCCCCCTGCTTGAGCTTGCCCTGCCATTCGATCCGCTGGCCGCCGATTTCCACATGGGGGTTGAGGATGCCGGCCTGGTCGAGGCCGGGCAGGGCTTTGATGCCGTCGATACCGCAGGCGACCGTGGTATTGGCGGGGATGCCGTTGTAGTAGATTCCCAGGGTGCGGATCTGGCTGAGGTCGAGCTTGTGCTGCCCGGGCCAGGGCAGTTGCTGGTAGCGCCAACCGCTGTAGTCATTGGGCAGGTAAAAATCGAGGGCGGTTTTTCCGTCTTGGAATTGCAGTTTGAACTTGCCGCCGTTGCCATCACCCCGCATCCACAGGCCGATCCCCTGGTGTTGGGAGAGGTTGATCGGCTGGGGAAAGCGGCGCTGCATCACGCTCCACCCACCGTCGGCGGAACTGGAGTTGGTCGCTTGATAAAGGGCATACTGTTTTCCGTCGGGTGCCCCGTCCGACTGCAGTTGCAACGACTGGGTGGTGCCCCCGGAGGTGGAGCCACCTTCCTCGTTTTTCACCAGCTTGGTTGGGGTGTCGCCCTTCGCCTCGCGCGAATAGGGGGCGAGATTGTCAAACGTCTCCAGCGAGACCGCCTCCGGCGAAGACCACGAGGCTCCGGCCTGCAACCATTCCCCCGGCAGGACGTGGAGTTGCACGCCGATCTGGGCCTGGTCCTCGGTGGCTGTCGTGCTCCACTCGTTTGCCTTGCCATCCAGTTTTTTCACGACGCGCCAGGGGTCATACATCACGCGTTGGAAAACTTCACTGCCCTCTCCCCCCAAGAGGCGGTATTCCCGTCGATGGGAAAGCAAGCCGGCCCGTTCCTCTTCGGACTTCACCCCTCCCAGAATCGGATCGACGCGCAGCCGTTCCCGCATCGCCTCATCGACCCGTCCCGACAAACGGAGGCGCTCGAAGCGGTGGATCAAGTCGAGGTAGTCCCGGGTGAAGGGATTTTTTGCCGCCGCATCGTGGGACACTTGGAAGGACATGGAGGAATCGTAGCCTATCGTCGTTCCGAGGATGTACTCGAACATATCGGGGGTGGTGTTCGGGTCGTAGCCGTAGTACCAGCCGATATCGAGTGGCGTACCCAGGCGGTAGAGGGAGTCGAAGGAGGAGGATCGCTCGTCGAGGTAGGCCTTGAGGTCATCGTGCCCGTCGGCGGAGGCCATTCGCGCCAGGAGATGCCAGGAATAGTGGCTCATGCTGCTGGCCTGCAGGAGGGTGTCCTTGTTGTCCAGTTTGTCGTAGAAGCCTTTGATGAGGCGGGCATTGTAGAACCAGTGGTCTCCCTGCAAACGTTCCGATCCGTCGAAGTAAACCATGTCCACCTCGCAGGCATTGGCGACCCGGGCAAAGTGCCCGGCCACCTCGTCCCGCAGGCTGCTGTCGAGGTCATACATGAGGTAGCCGAAGGAGCGCTGCAGGTGGTGGATGGTGGCACCCTTTTGGTGGCTGCCGGCCTTGGTTCCCGTCTGGCCCCGGCGACAGCCTTTGAAGCCAAAGGGTTCCTCCAGGGAAAGCGAAGTGTAGCGGATCAATTCATCGCCGATTTGCAGGTCGGTGCCATTGCCTTGGTAGCCGGCGTCGGTGGCTGGGAAATGGTCCGGCGGACCGGTTGTCGGGATGAAATCCGCTTGCGCATCGATGTCCGCCGCCAGGCCGATGGCGGCGTCCTTCACGAGACGTTTGTCAGGAACGGGGGTGAGATATTTGTCCGGTGGATAGAGGGAGGCTCCCAGCACATGGAAGCCCACCTTGAATCCGGCGTCCTTGAACCGGCGGACCATCTTGACCAAACCAGGGAGCCCCTCGGGATAGAGTTCGAGATTGGTTTGGTAGTGGCCCGTGCCATGGCACCAGGAGCTCTGGTGCAAGAGGATGGTCTCGAAACCGCCCTGCCGGGCGAGCCGGACGATCTCATCAAACTGCGAGGGTTGGAAGCGGGTGACAAAAAAGTAGGATTTTTCGACCAGCGGGGACTGCCTCATCCAGGTGTCGCCGACCTTCGGGCTTGGCAGCCCGGCGCTTTCCTCAAAGCGTTGAACAGTTGTCAGGAAATCCTTTCTTGCGGTGGCCAGCAGGGCAAAGCGGAGGGGTTGCAGGCCGTGGCGGGCGTAGGTCCGCAGATGGAGCGAACGGTGGCTCGAACTCCAACGCGGCAGACTGGGTTGCTCGAAATCCTCCAGCACCACGAGTTCTTCGCTGCCGTCCTTCTCGATGACCGCCTCGATTTGATCGACATCGCAGCTCACGCTTTGCTCCGGTGGCAGGCCGTTGAAATAGAGGTTCAGGTTGGTGATGTTTTGATAATCCAGGGTATCGCTGCTGGCCTTGTCGAGGGTGAACGCCTTCCAGCCGGTGAAATCGACTTTGACATAATCGTCGCGGTGGCCGCCCGAATTGTCCAGCAGTTGGATCTTCAGCAGTTGTCCCTTGCCATCGCCACGCACCCAGACTTTGATGGCTTTCAGTCCCGACAGGTTGATCGGCACGGGATGGTGGCGGCCACGCATCACCCAGCCACTTTCCTTCGAGCGGTTGGTCGCGGCAAAGCGGGCGCCGTATTTCCCCCGCTTGGCAGCCTCGCCACTTTGTTCGAAACGATGGGAACAACCCTCGCGGTTGGCCCGGAATGTCCGGGGGGATGTCGAGAGGGCGTGGATGTTGGGCTCGGCAGCCATCAAGGCGACGGCGGTGGAATCGGTCAGCCCGGCGTTCAGCACACTGGCGACCTTGGCATCCTTGTCCAGGGCGAGGTGGAACAGATCGAGTTGCACGGCCTTGTCCGGGAGTGTGGCCCGGGTCAGTTCAAAGAGGGCAAACCCTTTCTTTTCGGTGATTTGAAAGGTCATCGACCAGGCGCCCTCATAGCGGACCAGCAGTTCATCCCCCTCGCGGGTGATGGATTGGGGGAGCAGGCTGACGCCCTTGTCCAGATGGATCCGGAAATTGGCCTCTGCCGCGGGCAGCGCCGAGTCGCCGCCGGCGAATGAGAGGGAGCTCACGTTCCCCTTCGGACCGAGGACAAGTTTGGCGCTTTGCAAGTCGATCGTCACATCGGCGAACAAGACCGGTGCGGAAAACGGGAAAACCAGCCATGAAATGATCGGGAATAAAAAACGGAGGAACTTCATCTGTATTTTGCGGAGGGGAGGGTGGTCACGGGTTCCCGGATTCAATGTCGCATGGAATGGATTCTTTGCCAATACACCGGCAGCCCCTGCACCCGCTCGAAGCCTCGGGGCGGAGTCGGAGGAGGGTCGCGGGGCGCGCATATCGGTTCCTTCCTCACCGTCGCCGCCGCAAGGAGCGCGACGGGTCCGGGGTGACGGAAACGAGGCGCTGGGTTATTGCTTTTTTGCCCAGGCATCCGCGATCGCCTTCGCCCTGGCATCCTCATCCGCGCCGTGTGCCGCCCCGAGGAAAACGGCTTTCCCGTCCGAGAGCCCGATGACCAGCAGCGTGCTCAGATCCTTCTTTTCATCCTCCGGATCGGTGGCCACGATCCGGTAGATGATCGCGTAAGGACTGAAGTTGCCGTCCTTGACCCGGCCCCGCCACTCCACCACATCGTTCGCCTTCGCGGGGAACATGCCCCGGGCGTGCCGCATTGTTTCCACATACAGATCGCTCTCCACCCCCTTGTGCCGGACATTGATCCAGCTTCTTGCGTCTCCGCCCTCGTAGAGCACTTCATAACCCCCGTAGCCTGGCGCAATATAACAAAAATGGTCGATCTCCGGCTCTTTCTCGAATTCGGAACTCTCCACAAGCGCGGAAAATTCTGCCGCGGTGGTGGAGTAGAAGGACTGGACACCCTCCTGCCCGTTCAGAGAGAAGGTCAGGAGCGAAAAGGCGGCGAAGAGTCGTAAAAGCGGGTTCATGTGGCTGGCTGCTAAAAATTTCCTCTCAAATTCTAAATTCCAGAACTGATTCCCGCAAGCCCCGCTCCTTGAAGCTGCCGCCTGCATCCACCTTCGACCCCTAGGAGGGGCGCTTTTCAAGCGCCCGGCAAGCCCTGCCACGCAAGCTCGCCGAAAAATAATGACCACCAATTTACACAATTAACGCTGACACCGTCAACGCCGAGAACTGGATCGGTCCCAGCCCGTCACCGCTGTGCGAAGGAACCCAAAAACCCAACTCTCCGGGCATGGAAAAGAGATGGTTTGTCTGTCGCTCAACAACCTGTCAAAACGCCAGGCGTAGTTCCGAACGAACTTCCTCGATGATCTCGCCGAGGCGATTGCGTCCTTCCCCATCGGCACTCCTCCCCCAAAAAGCATCCGAGGAAGATTCATGAACGAGAGCGGCGTCCCCCGTCTCGAGGAGAAGCTTTCTGAGCCGTCGGTTCTGACCGAACTTGGCGCGAATCGCTTCTCTCATCACCTCTTCTTTGATCGAATCCCAGTCCTCCCGCGGCACGAGGTTGCGATTGGAAGCCGTCTTCCGGGCCTGTAACGGCGTGTCGGAGGTCTGGATCCGCCGCTGAAGCTCCGGGTCCGGAAATTTCTTCGCCTGGTAGAAGTGCTCGACGCTCTTCCAGGCCTTGCCCTCCAGCGAAAATCCGCCGTGCTCATAGAAGTTGGAGAGCCAGGCATAATCAGGTGACTTCGAATAGAAGCGAATTTCCATGCAGGAAGAAAAGCTCATCCCGCTCCTCGCCGGGCGGATGTCCCGAAGATCGTTACAAGAGGGCGGCGATCCGTTGGGATGATCGACACTCGGCGATGCTTGTGCAAGTGCTTTCGCCGCGCCCCTCCAGAGCTGCCTGCCGCCGGAGGCTACGTCCCGATCACGTCCTTCTGCAAGTCGCGCAGCACCCGCAGC
>CAYLJC010000164.1:0-6411 GCA_964383345.1 uncultured Akkermansia sp.
TGCGGGAGTTGACCACCTCGACCTCGAAGCCGTTCTGGCGCAAGCTCCTGAGGATGTTGCGCTTGATGCCGAAATCGTAGGCGACGATGCGGTATTTGGTATCGTCGAGGGAGTGGTAGACCTGACCGTCGTGTTCTTCGAGGACCTCACTGAGCGAGGGGTTCACGATGGTCCAGCGACGGCTCTCGGTTCCGGAGGGATCCCAGTGGTAGGAATCGGGGGTGGTGACCTCCTGGACAAAGTCCGAACCCTCCATGGGGTCGGCGCGGCGGGCGGCTTCGACCGCAGCGTCGGCGTCGAGGCTGCCGTCGGTGCAGAGGGTCGCCCGCATCGCCCCGGCGACGCGGAGACGCTTGGTGAGGGCGCGGGTGTCGACGCCCTCGATTCCCGGCACACCGGCCTCGAGGAGATAGTCGTGGAGGGGCCTCTCACTGCGCCAGTTGCTCGGGATGTCGCAGAGTTCTTCGATGACAAAACCGCGCACATGGACCGCGCCGCTCTCGTTATCGGCCTGGCTGACCCCGTAGTTCCCGATGAGCGGGCAGGTCATGGTGACCAACTGGCCGCGGTAGGAGGGGTCGGTGAGAATCTCCTGATACCCCGTCATCGAGGTGTTGAAACAAATTTCACCGGTCTGTGTGGTCTCGGCACCGAAGGAAATACCGTGAAACACCGTCCCGTCCTCCAGTGCGAGAATTGCTTTTTTTCTTTCTTTACCCATGTCGCACGACCCGCCTTGCAAAAAGGGCCTTGGGAGGATGACAGAAAAGCGGAGGGTTTCAAATGGTTTGTCGGAACCGCGTCCGCGAACGGCTGCGAACGGCCGGAGAACCGGACGAGACCGAAAAGAGCCGAAGCTTTTTCTTGGAAAGCGCGTCGGGCCGCATACCTTCCCCTTTCTCTCTTTCCATGGATTGCGATCAAAGAACCCTCGTGAGCGCCCTCGTCGATTCCTACCGCGAAGTCGGCGGGATCAATCATCTCGACAGCGCCAACCTGCCCTCCAAACGCACCGTCACGACGATTTGTGAGAAGTTGATGCAACTCCTTTTTCCCGGCTACCACGACGAGGAACCCATTCCGGCGGACGAGTTGGAAATGATCACCGGCGAGCGCATCGCCGGCCTCATCGAGACCCTCGTGATCGAGGTGGCCAAAACCCTCCGTCTCCGCGACGACGAGATCGGCGAGAAGCACAGCGGCTACCGCCAGCAGGCGAGGGAGCTGGCCTGCCAGTTCCTGCGCGAGCTGCCGGGGATCCGCCGACTTCTCCAGACCGATGTCGAAGCCGCCTACGAAGGCGACCCGGCCGCGAAGAACTTCGACGAGATCATCCTCGCCTATCCCTGTCTCGAGGCGATCGCGATCCAGCGCTGCGCCCACGCGCTCTACGCGCTTGATGTCCCGCTGATCCCACGCATCATGACGGAGTACGCCCACAATCTCACCGGGATCGACATTCATCCCGGCGCCACGATCGGGACGCACTTTTTCATCGACCACGGGACCGGGGTGGTCATCGGAGAGACCACGATGATCGGAGATCATGTCAAGCTCTACCACGGGGTTACCCTCGGGGCCCGCAACTTCCCCAAGGACGAGAACGGACGCATCGTCAAGGGCAACAAGCGGCACCCCGACGTGGGAGACCACGTCGTGATCTACCCCAACGCCACCGTCCTCGGCGGCAAGACGGTCATCGGCGAGCGCTCCACCATCGGGGCGAACGTCTTCCTCCGCGAGAGTGTCCCGCCGGATTCCTTTGTCACCAACGACGGGGAAAAGCTCAACCTTTTCAACAAGATCACCGGGGAGTCGGTCGTTCCGGTCGAGTCCGGGAGCGAGCTCTGAACCGATGGAGGAGGAAAGGGATCTCTTCGGGGAAAAGATCGATCCGGTCGACACCACTTCCGGCTCCGCCGTCCCGATCCGGTCAGGGAAGGACGAAGGCCTGACCGTTCTCGCGGCGACTCTCGCCCGTGACAACGCTCTCGAAACGCTGGCGGCTGCGGTGACCGTCTCGTGGAATCCCCGCATGCGCACCGCGGCGGGACGGGCCTTTCTCAAAGACTCGCGCATCGAGCTCAATCCGCGTCTCCGGGATCTCCCGGAGGACCAACGCGCCGATGAATTGCTCCGCACCTTGCTGCACGAACTCGCGCACCTCGTCGCCTTCGAGCGGGCGGGACAACGGCGGATCCCGCCGCACGGAGCCGAGTGGCGGCAGGCCTGCCGCGATCTCGGCATCCCCGACGAGGACCGCTGCCACGACCTCGATTTCCAGTCCCGCCGCCTCGCCCGGAAGTATGCCTACCACTGCCCGCATTGTCGCGCCGTGATCCAGCGGGTGCGTCGCCTCAAGCGCCGGGTGGCCTGCTACCCGTGCTGCCGCGCCCACGCGGGCGGACGGTTCGACGCGAGATTCCAGCTTGTCGAGCGGCCGCTCGGGTGATCGCGGAAGTTGCGAACCACGAAAGCGCACCTCGACACGGGGACGCGGCGTAGACTATCTTTGCCACCCTGTCGAAGACGCTTTATCCCGCGGCTTCGAGCGGGGCGAATACGACTCCCTCACTCCATGAGCCTCCGTCTTTTTCTCGCCTGCGTTTTTGCCCTGATCACCGCCGATGGGTTCGGAGGAACGGAAGAAGGAGGGGCCGGGACGGTCGAGATCACGATCCGGGCGCATCCCTCCGAACTGCTCTTCGACCGGGAGAGCTTCACCGTCAAGGCGGGCCAGAAAGTGAAACTGACTCTGGTGAACCCGGAAGACAGCATCAACCTCCAGCCCCACAATTTGCTCCTGATCGAGCCCGGCACTCTGGAAGAGGTCGGCATGGCCGCGAACGCCGAAATGGCCGACCCGGCTTTTCTTTCCGAGCGCCACGCCGTTCCCACCTCGAACTACGTCCTCCACCACACCAAGCTGCTGCTCCCCGGCGAATCGGAGACGCTCGAATTCGTCGCACCGGATACGGCGGGGGAGTATCCCTATCTCTGTTCCTACCCCGGGCACTGGGCGGTGATGCACGGTGTCATGATTGTCGAAGACTGAAACGGACTCCGGCGAAGCCAACAGGGTGCGATCCGAGCCACAACCCTATCTCATGAGCGATCTTCCCCCAGGGCCGTCACGAACACCGGTGGCCATCGTAGGTGCGGGGCCGACCGGCCTGTCCCTCGCCCTGGCCCTGGCGCGCCTCGGAGTGCGCTCGGTGGTTTTGGAAAAAAAGAGCGCTCCGGGGATACATTCCAAGGCGGTCGGCATCCACGTGCGGACCCGGGAGTATTTCCGTCTTTGGGGAATCGAAGAGATGTTTCTCCGGGAGGGCACGCTGCTGCCGGAGTTCATCCTGCGAAATGCCGCTGCGGACGGAAAACCGCTGCTGGCCTTCCGCTTTTCGCTGCTGGACAAGGAGGCGGACGCCCCCGGACTGCTCGTCCTCGAACAGAGTGAGACGGAGCGTCTGCTCCTCGCCGCGGTGGAGGCGACCGGGCTCTGCGAGGTGCTTTTCGACGCCGAAGTGGTGGAATTGAGCCAGCGGGAAGAGGGGGTCGTCTTGCGCCGTCGGGAGGGCGGAGCGCCTCTCGAAGCGGATTTTGTGGTCGGTTGCGACGGTGCCGCCAGCTTCGTCCGCCACTCCCTCGGTTTCGCTTTCGAGGGGGCCACCTATTCGTTGTGTCCCATGCTCGCGGATGTGTGGCTGCGGGACGAGCGCGACCGGCTTCCCTGGCCCCGGGTCTTCAGCGCTGCCGGGGGACTCAGCTTTTCTCTCCGGATCCGTCCCGGACTCTGGCGCATCGTCCATCTCGCCCGGCGCGCACCGGAGAGCGACGAGGTGTCCGAGGGGGAGGTGCGGGATCGCGCGGAAGAACTGTTGGGTCCCGGTCCGGTGGAAATTGTCTGGGCGAGCCGTTTCCGAATCCACCGGAGAGCGAGCCCGCGTTTCCGCGAAGGACGTGTCCTGCTCGCCGGCGATGCCGCGCACATTCACAGCCCGGTCGGCGGCCAGGGCATGAACGCCGGAGTGCAGGACGCGGCGAATCTCGCGTGGAAATTGGCGGCGGCGCTCCGCGGAGGCGATCGGGAGAGGCTGCTCGATTCCTACGATGTCGAACGAAGGGCGGTCGTCGTGGAACACGTCAGCCGTTTCACCGATTTTCTCACGAAAGTGTTCCTGCAGGCGCCCGCCCTCCTGCGCGGAGCCGCCTTGTTGCTCTTTCGCGCGGTGCTCGCTTGCCCGAGGACGCGAAGGACGATATTGCGTCGTATGTCGATGATCGGATCCGATTATCCCGCATCCCCGCTCCTGGATGCTCGTGAGTCCGCCGCAGGATTGCGGCTGCCCAATCCGCTCCTCTACGATCACGGCGGTAACGGCGTGCGCCTCTACGACCTGATCCAGCCGGGAGCGCTTTTCCTCGATGTCGCCGAACAGAGGCCGTTTCTCACGGAAGCACCCCTCCCCCGGGTGCTCCGGATCGGCCCGGGGGAATGGCGGGACTCCTCCGGCCTGCTGCGGGAAATTTTGGGAGGGCGGGACGGCTACCTGCTCGTCCGGCCCGACGCCCACATCGCCTGGGCGCGGTGGGACGAGCAAGGGATCGCGGAGGCGACGCGACGGGCGCTCGGGGAAGGGTGAGCCGCACCTGTGGCGTGCTTGCGCGAGCGGTTTGTCCAACTTTGGCTGTTCTCCCGCGTTCCGGTCGCCTACGATACGCCCATGCGAAATTCCCATTCTTCGAGTGCGGCGGTGCGGCTGCTCCGGCTCGCGCGGAGGTGCGCGCTCCTCTTTGCCCTCGCTTTCTCCCTCGCGATTCCCGCCGTGGCAGGGGAGAGACCGAATTTCCTCTTCATCATCTTCGACGACATGAGTTGGAACACCGCCGGGGCCTACGGCTGTGAGTGGGTGAAAACGCCGAACCTCGACCGCGTCGCCCGCGAGGGTGTGAAGTTCGAACACGCCTTCACCTCGAACCCGAAATGCTCGCCCTGTCGCGCCAGCATTCTCACGGGGAGGAACAGTTGGCAGCTCGAGGAACTTTCCGTCCACAATTCCATTTTTCCGAAAAAGTGGGCGGTTTTTCCCGATCTCCTCGAAGCGGCGGGCTACGAGATCGGTCTCACCGGCAAGGGCTGGGGGCCCGGCGATCATACCGGGCAGGGCTGGACCCGCAACCCCGCCGGCCCCTCCTTTGATGAGCACAAAAGCGATCCGCCCGCCGCCGCCATCGGGAAAAATGATTATGCGAGAAATTTCGAGGCCTTCCTCTCGCAGCGGCAGGACGAGAAGAAGCCCTTCTCTTTCTGGATGGGATTTCAGGAGCCACACCGCGCCTACGAACTGCATTCCGGCGTCCGCCTCGGGAAAAATCTCGATGAAATCGTGGTGCCGCCGTATTTTCCCGACGTGCGGGCGGTCCGCAGCGATCTCGCCGACTACGCGATCGAAGTGGAGTGGGCCGACCGGCACATCGGACGCGCCCTTGATCTCCTCGAAGAGCGCGGCGAACTCGAGAACACTCTCATCGTCATCACCTCCGATCACGGCATGCCCTTTCCCTTCGTCAAAGGACAGATCAAGGAGGACGGATTCCGCCTCCCCTTCGTGGCGCGATGGGGCAAGACGATCCAACCCGGTCGGGTGGTGAAAGATTTTGTCAACGTCAGGGACATCGCCCCGACCTTTCTCGAACTCGCCGGAGTGGCGAAGCACCCGCAAATCACCGGGAGCAGTCTCGTGCCGCTCCTGCTCTCGAAGGACTCGGGATGGATCGGGGAGGACCGCAAGGTCATGCTCGTGGGCAAGGAACGGCACGATCTCGGGCGGCCGAACCACTGGGGCTATCCGGTCCGGGCGATCCGCACCCCGGAGTTTCTCTATATTCACAACTACCATCCCGAGCGCTGGCCTGCCTGCGACCCCGAAACGAATTTCGGAAACTGCGACGACAGCCCGACCAAGGAGTTCATCAAGCTGCTCGGAGGATATTATTTTGACGTCAGTTTCGGGCATCGGCCCGCCGATGAACTCTACCGGCTCGCGAACGATCCCCACGGCGTGCGCAACCTCGCCAACGACCCCTCCTTTGCCGGGATCATGAAAAAACTGCGGGAGGACATGCTCGCGGCGCTCAAGGCCGAAGGCGACCCGCGCGCGCTCGGTGAGGGGGCCATCTTCGACACCTACGAATATGTGAAGCGGTCGCCCAAGGACTACGGAGCCTGGGTGGCGGGACAGGATGAGACCGATGCCGCCGAGCCCGCCGGTGATAAGGTAGACGCCCGCTTGCCGCAGGGGCAGCTCCGGTGCGTCGTCCAACGGCAGCGGCTCGTAGGTGCGGCGGAAGCGCCGGCCGTCACGGTAGGCCACCTCCAGGTCGCCCGAAGGCGTCAGGAAGTCGGCAAGC
>CAYLJC010000165.1:0-6408 GCA_964383345.1 uncultured Akkermansia sp.
GCGTTCTCGCCCTGACCCGGGATTCCGGCGGACGACCGTTGCGGGAACTCCTGCTCCGGAGCCTCCGTTTCTCGCATCACGAATGGGCGCAAAACCACGGCATCCTCCTCATTTTCTTTTTTGTCTCGCTTTTCACCTGGGTGAACATCGTGGCAAGCTGTGTCCTCTTGTCCGGTTTTGGAAAATCGCTCTTCGGGATGGAAAATATTTTCACCCTCAACCCGATCGCGGCGATGATGAATACGACCTTTCTGCTCGGGTCTTTTCTCCTGATGCAGTTGGGGATCGTTCCGCTGCTGCTGGCAACCTATACGCTGCGTTGCTTCTACGCCGATTCGCGCGGCACCGGGGCCGATTTGCTCAGTCGGCTGGCGACCTGCCGGAACCAGCGGGAAAAAGAAAACGAGGGGTGGCACGGCACGCCGGGCAGCGGAATGCGCGATGTCGCCGCACGGGTCGGGCTCCTCGTTGTCGCGGCGGTTGTCGTCGCGGCCTCCGGAGGACGATCTCTCGCGGCGGCGGAGAGCGAAGCCGTCTCCGGAGGGCAGGCCGTCGCGCCGACCGCGCCCCTCGTCGGGTCAATCGGGCCAACCGGACAGGCGGGGCCGGCGGACCGGTCCGAACAATTTCGCAGCGAGATTACCGAGACCCTGGAGCAGAAAAAATACCAATGGCAGCTCTCGCGTCGCGCCCTCGCGGTGGAGGGAGAGGAGACGGAGCGGTCGTGGATCGCACTGCGCATCGAGGAGATCGCGGTCTCGGCCAAGAAAATCGTCGATGCGGCGGGCGAGTGGTTCGACGACATGATGCGGCGGCTCATGGAAAAAGATCGCGTTGGCCGGGGTGGGGAAAGGGAGTGGGATTTTCGCTATTTCAAAGAGATCAGCTCGGGGGTGTCCCTGGCGCTCGGGGCGCTCCTCCTCGGTCTGCTGGCCTGGCTGGTCCTGGTTCTCTACCGCAAGCACCTCGGACGTCCCGACGCGGAGATCGTGGAGGAGGGGGAGAGCGCGCGGATCGATCTGGAGAGCGAGGACATCGTGGCCACCCAGTTGCACGAGGAGGAATGGATGCGTCTCGCCCGCGAGCAGATCCGCAAGGGGGACGAGCGGCTCGCGGTGCGCGCTCTCTTTCTCGCGACGCTCGCCCATCTCGGGGACCGGGGATTGCTGAAAATCGCGCGTTTCAAATCCAATCGCGATTACCGCGTCGAACTGGCGATGCGGGCGCGCAAACGGAGCGAGCTGCGCGCTGCTTTCGACGAGAACACCACCCTCTTCGAGCGGGTCTGGTACGGAATGCACCGGCTCGGCGAGGGATCCATCGATTTTTATCTGAAAAACCACGAAACGATCTCCCGCGAATCGGCCGACGCGACGGAGGCGACGGAGGCGACGCATCCGGCGATGGGAGGAAGGCGCTGAGACCATGGTGGCACGAGGCAACATGCAGCGGCTGGGTTTGGTCCTCCTCGGGGTGGTCCTGGTGGCGGGTTTTTATATGGTGCTGGAGCGGCGTTTCATCGAGGGGGGACTCTACCCGCACTACGCGAGCTACCGGTCCGACCCGCTGGGAACGAGTGTGATCTACGAGACCCTGGAGCGGCTCGGGACCCGGGAGGTTTCCCGCAATCGGCAGCCGCTCGAGGCGCGGAAGGATCTGGACGGGGAGACCGCGATCCTGCTGCTGGGCTATCCCCGGGAAGATTTTACAGACCTGCGGGTTCCGGCCGATTCCGAAGTGCTGCGTGCGGTGGACGCCGGGGCGCGCCTGGTCATCACCCTGAATCCCGACCTCGTTCCCGAAATCTATCAACCGTCGCTTTCGGAAGAAGAAGAGGACTGGATCGAGGAGCGGCGTCGTATCCGGGAAGAACGGATGCGGCGCACTCTCGCGGGGGAAGAGGAAGAGGAAGAGGAAGAGGAGGAGGACAGGGAAGAGGAAGAGAGCGCGGAAGAAAGGCTGGAGAAGGAAATGGAGGAACTGTTCGGGCTGCGTTTCACGACCCGGACGGGTTTTGCCTTCGCCACGTTGGAGGGCTTTGAACGTCCCGAGGGAGGGTGGGAGACGGTGCCGGGAGAGACCCTGGCACCGGATGGCGTCCCGGCCGAACTCCCCTATTGGCGTTCCCAATTTCGTTTCGAGCTCCGCGATCCCGCCTGGAAAGCGGTGGTTCTGGTGGGGAACGATCCCGTCGTGATCGAGCGCCGCTGGGGGCGCGGGAGTCTCGTGGTGACGACGGACAGCTATTTCGTGAGCAACGAGAGCCTCCATTTCGGGGGCGAACCGGGCTTTCTCCTGTGGTTGTTGGGAGACAAGAAAAAAGTCGTTTTCGACGAGACGATCCACGGGACGAGCGAGTCGGGTGGCGCGATGAAGCTGATTCGCCGCCACCGGGCGCACGGCGTCTTTTTCGGCCTGTTTGTTTTTCTCGTTCTCTGGGCCTGGCGCAGCGCGTCGACCCTGGTGCCGGGGAACGAGGATCTCGAAAGGGGGATCGTCTCGGCCGGCGGAGCCGTCGCCGGTGAGGAGACGGGATCGGGTTTCATCCGTCTGCTGCGCCGCAGCGTCCGGCCCTCCGAGCTCATCCCGCGATGCGTCGAGATGTGGAAGGGGACGCTCTCGGCCGAACTCCCCGCAGGGACCGCGGAACAGATCGACCGGCTCGTCGCGGAGCATCGCCGCGACCCGAAGCGACACGGCATCGTGGAGACCTATGTCGCGATCGCCGAACGGCTCCGAAAACGTTGACAAGCCGGTAAAGTTCCGCGAATGAAGCAGCCGTCGCACCCCCCGGAACGGGACGGAGCCGGGAGGAGGACGATGACAATCGGTTGATGAGAATTTGGCAATGACAGTTTGGTATTGGTTGGGACACACGCTTTCGAAGTGGTTTGCGAAGTGGGTTTGTTCGTACCGGGTGCAGAACCGGGAACGGCTCGAGAATTTGCCGGAAGGACTCCTCATCGCCTCGAACCACGTCAGCTTTCTCGACCCACCCCTGATCGGCGCGGCCTTTCGCGAACCGCTCCACTATTTCGCGAGGAAAACGCTCTTCGATCATCCCGTCGCCAACTTTTTGTTCACCCGCGTCAACGCGATCCCGGTGAACCAGGACAAGCCCGAGATTTCTTCGCTCAAACTCGTCATCCATCTGCTCCGGGAGGGGGAAAAAGTGCTCATTTTCCCCGAGGGCGAGCGCACCCTCGACGGTCAACTGAAGACCGAGGGGCAGCCCGGCGTCGGCATGATCGTGAGCAAGGCGAAGGTCGCGGTCCTGCCCGTCCGCCTCTTCGGGCCCGAGAAGGCGCTCCCCCGCGGCAGCGGGAGGCTCAAGCGGCACCCTGTGACCCTTGTGGTGGGCGAGCCTCTCGATCTCAGCGATCTCCTGGAGCAATCCGAACTCGGGACAAAGGAACGCTACCAGGCGATCTCGGCGCGGATCATGTCCGCGATCGCCGCCCTGGAGATGACGGACAGCCGGGGCGAATAGCACCTCGACCGGCGGGAGAAATGCTCACCGACGCGCGACGCGCCGGGAAATCACGGACCGAGATTCCGGAAAAGAACGAGATTTTTGGTGCTGCGACCGGCGGCAACGATGTCGAGACGCCCGTCTCCGTCGAGGTCGGCGATCTTGAGGTCTTCGGTGGCGACAAGATCGTTGGCGACCCAGGCCCCCTGGGACCAGGTTCCGTCTTCCCGCTGCAGATACAGTTTGATCCCGACGTGTCCCTCGGCATCGGGGTTGCGCCATCCCACGACGATGTCTTCGCGGCCGTCCCCGTTCATGTCGCCGGTGCCGAGAGCGTGGCCCTGGTTGAGGCCGTCGGTGAGAAGCGTGCGGGTCCACCCGCCGTCCCCGCTCTCGCGATAGACGACGAGATCGCTCCCGTGGAAGGGTTCGATCGTGGCGAGGAAGTCGCTTCCCTTGACGATTTCCCCGACGCCTTTGAGGGGCGGGGTGGAGTTGTCCGGCGAGATCAAGAGGGTCGATTCGTCTTTTCCGACGGTTTCACGGACGATGCCTTCGGCGCCTCCGATGTAGAGATACCCGTCGCAGTGATCGAAATTGTGGGTCAGATGGAGCTTGGCCGCGAGGGTTTCGTGGGTCCACGCCTCCAGATCACCCGCCTTCGCGGGATCGACCCGGTAGGACCTGACGTTGACAAAATTTTCGCCCGCGCCGCCCTTGTTTCCGATCCCGTGCAGCGGCAGGACGATGAGTTCGTGTCCTCCCCGAGCGCTCGGAACCCAGCGCATCCGGTGGGTCGTGGGATCGTGGTAGAGCGGGACGGGTTTCCAGGGGGCTCCGGCCTCGGCGGGACGCCGCAGGAAAAAAACCGCACCGGACTGTGTTTTGTCGGTCGTCTCGCCGGGATTCCATTGCGCCCCGACGGCGACTTCGACTTTTCCGTCCCCGTCGAGGTCGGCGGCGGCGAGGCAGACATTGTCCCGCAGGGTGAGGTGGCGGGCGAGGACCCCTTTCTCCCAGTCGGGAGCGCGGTACCAGGAAATTTCCCGTTTGTCGGCTAGGAGGATGTCGGCGGTTCCGTCGCCATCGACATCCCCGATGGCGAGTCCGTAGCCGATCTCGATCTTGTCATCGAGGGTGACAGGGTCGAACCGCGGTGGTTTTTCCCCGCCGCAGGCACCCGACAAGAGGAGCAGAGAGAAGCCGACGAGGACGAGTCGGGGCGGAGGGAACAGGGTGGGGTGCATGATTCGAGAGGGTTGGCCTGACCATGCCGCAGGAAACTCAGTCAAGAATGAGAGTGGGGGCCCCGGTGGAGGGTGCCGGTCGCGGGGGCGTGGGCGTGGTGCTCGGCTTCGGCGGAGGTGCCGGAGCTTTCGGCGGGCTGGCGGCGACAAAGGTGCGGATGTGGGGAATCTCGGGCGGGTGCGCCTCGATGATGATCTCGGTTTCTCCCGAAGCTTTTTGGGCGGCCAGGGCGGTCTGGAAAATGGCGAGGGTGTAGGGCTGGAATCGGGACGCCCCCCACGCGCGGCGCTCGGCGGTGAGCTTGGTGATGAACTCCGCCTTGGCGGCGGCCTCGGTGAGATCGTCGGGAACGGCGGCGGCGACGCGGGCTTCGAGTTCGTTGTGTTCCTTGTTGCGCTCTTCCACCATGTAGGGTCCCACGAGCTTGGCGATGTTCATGTATTCCTCGTCGGGAATGCGGTCGAGATTGTAGCGCACCACTTCGACCGCGGGGGTGGCTTTCGGCTCGAGTTTGTCGCCCTGCCAGACGGACCAGCCGGCCGGTACGCGGAACTGCTCGGATTTGGCCCGGGCCTGCAGATAGGTCTCGAAGCTGTCGGGGGCGACATAATAATAAAAGAGGGTGCGCCGGGCGGTCGAGGCCTGTTTGCAAGCCTGTTCGAATGCCGAGTTCGGAGCGAGAAATTGCTCGGTGGTCCAGCCGCCTTCGCTTTTCATTTCGAGGCCCACTTTGATCCTGTCGGAACCCGATTTCGAGATGTGGTATTTGAAGTCCTTGGGGCCGTGTTTGCCGTCGGCGAAGAAGGCGGCGATCTTGGAGGAGTCGTAGCGGAATTTGGAGACGGCGAGCTCCGCTTCCTCCTGCGATCCGAAGATGCGTTGGAGAACGGAGGCCTCGCTCGCGACGACCCCTTCGCTGTTTGTCCAGATGGGTTTGAGAGCATCCCATTCGGCCAGG
Source organism: uncultured Akkermansia sp. (assembly GCA_964383345.1). Classification (GTDB taxonomy): domain Bacteria; phylum Verrucomicrobiota; class Verrucomicrobiia; order Verrucomicrobiales; family DEV007; genus Arctic95D-9. The sequence continues at coordinate 5,679 of CAYLJC010000165.1, forward strand.
GAATCGCGGTCGCGACGGGTCAGGCGATAGCGTTCGGTTTTGGCAAGGTAGGCTCCGTTGTCATTTTTCCGCGTGCCTTTCACGGTGTAGGTGTAGGAACCGATCGCTTTGCCGGTGAAGGCGAGGTCGGAGAAGTTTTGTTCGATGACATCACGAATCTTGAGGGCGTGGTCGTAAGGATCCCCGATGAAGTAGAGTTTGCCGAATTTGCAGACGAGATAGAGGGCGCGGGATTCTTTGTCGGCGCGGCGGGGGTTGGGCATGAGAACCTCCTGGGCCTGCAGGACTTTGGCCTCCGGCGTTGTTGCGAGCAGGGCGGCGAGTTCGCGGTTGCGGGCGTCGGCGGTTTCGACTTTGGCGTCGTTCTCGGTTTTTGCGGCGAGTTGCTGATCGACCTTGGCCTGCCATTCGGCGATGTCGGAGGTCTTGTCGGCGAGTTCTTCGTTGTTGATTTCAAACTCTTCCAGTTCGGCGACCAGTTTGGCGGCGTCCTCCTCCGTGGGAAGGCTTTTCAGCGTATTGGTATGGGTTTGTTCGAGTTCCTGCAGGTTTTTCAGGGTCGTGTCGCGGCTGACCCGCATGGCTTCGAGCTCTTCCTGGGTGACCTCGGGTAGGTTCTCGACGACTTTTTTCACCGCCGCGCTGATCCCGAGGCTGCTGATGATGAGGATGAGCAAGAGGATGCCGACGACATTCGTCAGGGCGTCCATGAGCGAGTCCATGCTGCGCT
>CAYLJC010000166.1:0-6381 GCA_964383345.1 uncultured Akkermansia sp.
ACCACCAAACGAGAGAAGCTCGTCAAATTCCTGCACGTTCCTCTCGGACCAGTTCGCGATTTGCTCGAAGCGATAGACGCCATGGGAATTGAGCTTCTCCGCGAGAACGGGGCCAACTCCGCTGATCACTTCGAGATTGTCAACTTCGGCGGGGGCGGAGTCATAGACCATTCCGAGGGCTTCGTCAAGCCTTGCTCCGTCCGAAGTGGCATTTTTCCCGGACGCTTTCGGCTCCGCCTTCGCTTTGGGCTTGGCCGCCACCTTCGCGGGAGCCGCTTTGGCCTTTTTTGCACTCGGGGCAACCCGGGGAGCTTTTTCTTCGAGGCCACCCTCGTCCGACAGAACGACGGTGAGATGGCTGGTGCGCTTGCGGATGGAACCGGCCGAACCACGGGCACGGGCCTTGAACCGCTTGAAAGTGGGGCCTTCCCCGACCACCGCGCTCTTCACGAAAAGGCTGTCGACGGGAAGCTCGAAATTGTTCTCGGCATCAGCGAGAGCCGTTTTCATCGTCTTGCTGAACAACTCCGCTCCTTTTCGGGGAGTGAAGTTCAGGATATCGAGAGCGTCCGAAACGGGGAGACCCTGAATCTCTCTGGCCACGTCGCGAGCCTTGCGCGCCGAAATCCTGGCATATTTGTATGTCGAAGTGACGTCCATGGTTCTAGTAATAATTATCGCTTATAAAGTTTTCTGCTCGGGCAGGAGACGGATGCCGTCGCCCACCTCGACCTCTCCCGCGTCCGCCATCCTGTCCTGCAGGACGGCACCGGAAATCGATTCCCTCACGTCCACGATCATCGCGGAGTAGAGCTCCCTGTCGCCTCGCACCACCGTGATCGGAGTCCCGATCCGGACGCCGCTGCCACGACCGGCGTCAAAGACGACGAGGCCGACACCGCTGTCGATGCTGACGACTTTCGCCTGAGAAATATCCTTTTGGCCCTCGCTCCCGACGGTCGGGTCCGCGAGGGTCCGGCCGGCCGCCGCGATGGCCGCCTCCGCCTCGGTGCGCTGCGCCTCATCCAACTGGGGGGAGGACTGGAGGACTTTCAGAAAGAGTTCGCTGAGCTGGCGGATCGCCCCGGACTGACGCTCGATCTCCTGTTGGGCGATGTCGAGGTCCCGGACCGCTTTGAGCAGGCGCTGTTCCAGGCTGTTGTCCTCCCGGGTGAAGAGATCAACCCCGAAGGCCTCGAGCTTGAGCTTGGTTTCCCGCGCCGCCACCATCTGTTCTTCACTGACCCGGACCGCTTCCGCGAGGCTCTCGATGAGGACTTTGCGCTGCTCTTCGAGTTCTCCGCCGCGCTCCCGCTCGGCGGCGAGCTGGTCCCGGGAAAGGAGCAAGGCCGCCCTGAGTTCCCGCACCTCCACCGATTCCTCCGCCTCGCTCTCCTGCGCCACGAGCGTCCCGCCAGGACACAGCCCGGCCACCGCAACCGCGAGAGCGGAGCAGGCGAACAGGAAGGTGACGCGGGGGGATCTCATGACAGCAACCAACGATAAGGAAGGGGAGAAAAGGGAAGGTGAATTAGTTTTTGATCTTCGGATTGTGACCGCTGTGGCCGCCGAATTTCCGAGTAAAGGAGAATTCGCCGAGCTTGTGGCCGACCATGTTCTCGGTCACGAAGACGGAGTTGAACTCTTTACCGTTGTGAACCAGGAAGGTATGCCCCACGAAGTCCGGCGTGATCATCGAACGGCGCGACCAGGTTTTGATCGGGCGTTTGTGCCCGGCTCCATTCATGTCGTCGATCTTGATCAGCAGCTTGTGATCGATAAACGGTCCTTTTTTAAGTGAACGACCCATAATACTTTCTCTCTGAATTCAAACTGGATTAACGACGGCGCTTCTTCGCTTTGCGGCGCTCGATGATAAACTGATCACTGCCTTTGTACTTCTGGCGGGTGCGCTGTCCCTTGACGTGGCCCCAGGGGCTCTTGAGGTGCTGGCGACCGCCACCCGATTTCGATTTGCCCTCGCCACCACCGTTCGGGTGATCGACGGGGTTCATGCACATCCCGCGGACGGTCGGGCGGATTCCGAGCCAGCGGGAGCGGCCCGCCTTGGCGCTGATGACCTGCTCGTGCTGGCCGTTCCCGACGCTGCCGATGCTGGCGTAACAGCTCGTGTGGATCTTGCGGATCTCTCCCGAGGGGAGCTTGATCAGGGCGTAGTTGCCTTCGCGGTTGGAAAGAATGCAACCCTGGCCGGCGCTGCGGGCGATCTGACCGCCTTTGCCGGGGGTCAGCTCCACATTGTGAATCGTCGAACCGGTCGGGATGCTGCCCAGCGGGAGCGCGCAACCCGGTTTGATCGGAGCCTTTTCCCCGGCGGAAACCTCGGCGTTCACCTCCAGCCCCTTGGGAGCGATGATGTAGGAACGCTGGCCGTCGGGATACTCAATGAGAGCGATCCGGGCGGTGCGGTTGGGATCGTATTCAATGGAGACCACCTTCGCCGCCTCGCCGCGGCGGGAGCGTTTGAAGTCGATGAGACGATATTTGCGTTTGTGGCCACCGCCCTTGTGACGACAAGTGATGCGGCCCTGATTGTTTCGCCCACCCGATTTCTTGAGGGGACGGCAGAGGCTTTTCTCCGGCTTCGAGGTGGTCACCTCGGCGAAGTCGGGGAGCAACTTGTAGCGATTGGACGGTGTGTTTGGTCTGTACGATTTTAAACCCATGGCTGTGGAAGCGGTAACGGTTAGACAAATTCGATGGACTCGCCGTCCTCGAGACGAACGAAGGCTTTTTTCCAGGCTTTGGTGCGACCGAAGTCGGCGCGGCGCTCGCGCTTCTTCTTGCCGCTGTAGTTGGCGGTGCGGACCGCGGCAACCTTTTTCCCGAAGAGTTTCTCAACGGCTTCGCGGATCTCCAGCTTGTTCGCGTGGCGATTCACTTTGAGGACGTACTCATTGTTCGTCTCGGTCAGCAGCGTGGCTTTCTCGCTCAGCTGGATGGTGTCGATGACTCGAAAAATATCTTTCATGGTCGTGATGGGGCGTGGGGGCGTGCCTTGCTTTGCTTCAGTGGGAGGTCCGTGCGGCGAGGGTTTCGAGGGCGGATTCCACCACCAGGATCTTGCTGTAATGCAGGATTTGCTCGCTGTTGACCTCGTGGGCCGAGACGAGCTGGGCGGACTGGCAATTGCGCGCCGCCCTCTTGGTTTCCTCGGTGAAATCGTTGCCGATGATGAGGACGCGTTTCGCCTCACCGGCGAGGCCCTTGATTTCCTTCACGAAACTCGCGGTCTTGCCATCGGCGATGGCGAAATCCGCCACCGTGAGAACATCCTCTTCGGCGATACGCTCGGTCAGAACCTTGGCGAAGGCGAGTCGCCGCGTCGTCCGGTTCACTTTCTTCGAATAGTCGCGGTGACGAGGACCGAAAACGATCCCGCCGCCCCGGTGGACGGGGGAGGCGTTGCCCCCCTGGCGGGCGCGTCCGGTGCCCTTTTGCTTGAAAGGCTTTTTGCCGGAGGCGGACACTTCTCCGCGAGTTTTGGTGTGGGCGGTGCCGCTGCGACGGTTCGCCCGCAACGCCACGATGACGTCGTGCACCGCCTGGAGACCGCGGTCGGCATCCTCCACGAGGGTGATGCTCGCGCTCTTCGCGCCTTCGAGATTGAGAGTCTTAGCTGCCATGGTGTAATATTCCTTCTATCTGTTCAAGAGGGACCCGTATGGTTCGGATCAGCCCTCGGCGGTTTCCTCCGCCGCGGGTTCGGCAGCCTTGGCGGCTCCGGCCTTGAGGTTCTGCACGGGGCCTTCTTTTTTCTTCGCCGGACGGATCACAACGTAGCCGCCATTGGCACCGGGAACCGCTCCGCTGACGAGGATGACATTGTCCTCGGGGCGCTTCTGTACGATTTTGAGATTTTGGATCGTCTTGCGATCGTTGCCCTGACGGCCAGGCATCGCCTTGCCTTTCCAGACGCGGCCGGGGTCGGTGCCGGCCCCGATACCACCGGTCCGACGGTGCATCATGTGGCCGTGCGACTGGGGCTGACCGGCGTAATTAAAACGCCTCATCACGCCCTGGAATCCCTTGCCTTTGCTCGTGCCGATGACATCGACCCACTGGCCTTCGTCGAGGAGGTCGAGACCGGGGTGATCCACTTCCGGGAGCTGCTCGTCGTTTTCCAGACGAAATTCGAGAATCTTCTTCTTCGGAGCACCGCCGTTGGCTTTGATGTGACCGAATTCGGCGCGGTTGAGACGCGATTCCTTCTGCTCGCCGTATCCCACCTGAACGGCGGTATAGCCGTCTTTCTCCGTGGTCTTCTTCTGGACGAAAATGTTGTCGCTGACGTCGATAACAGTCACCGCGACGGCCACACCCTCCTCGTTGAAGATGCGGGTCATCCCTACTTTTTTTCCAATTAATCCGATGCTCATTGCAGTCGTCCTTCCTTAAAATGTAACGGGGTTTGCACCACTTAGATTTTGATGGTGATGTCGACACCAGCGGGGGAGATTCAGCTTCTTCAGCTCATCGACCGTCCGCGAAGTGGGTTCCACGATGTCGAGGAGGCGCTTGTGCGTCCGGATCTCGAACTGCTCGGCCGACTTCTTGTTGACGTGGGGAGAGCGGTTCACGCTGAACTTCTCGATGCGGGTCGGGAGCGGGATCGGCCCGGCGACACGAGCCCCGGTGCGCTTGGCGGTTTCCACGATGTCCAAGGTCGACTTGTCCAGAAGCCTGGAGTCGTATGCCCGCAACCTGATTCGAATACTTTGTCCCTGCATTTCAGTTTACTCGTTTAAATGATAAATGATTTAGCGTCACACATACTGCTCTGTCATCCGCTCCAGAATGGCGGTTGGCACCTCTTCAAACCGCAGCGGCTCCATCGCGAAACTGGCGCGGCCTTTGGAAAGACTCCTCATGTCCGTGGCATACCCGAACATTTCGGCCATCGGCACTTCGGATTGGATGTGGCTGAGTCCGTTGCGGGTGTCCACTTCCAGGATGCGGCCACGGCGACGATTCAGGTCGCCGATGATGTCGCCGGAACATTCGTCCGGCACATCCACGCCCACCCGCATGACCGGCTCCAGGAGGATCGGTGCGGCAGCGGCGAAGGCTTCGCGCATCGCGAGAATCGCGGCGATTTTAAAAGTGTGTTCGTTCGAATCCACGTCGTGACTGGAACCCCCGAGGAGTTCGGCATGCACATCCACCACCGGGTAGCCGAGAATCACTCCGTTGCCGAGCGATTCGCGGATGCCGTTTTCACAGGCGGCGATGAATTCCCTGGGAATCTCACCGTCGCTGACGCGGTTCTCCATCGTAAAGCCCTTGCCGCGCTCGTTCGGTGTCACCCGGACAATGACGTGGGCATACTGGCCCTTGCCGCCGGTCTGGCGGATCAGCTTGTATTCCCCGTCCGCAGGACGGGAGATCGCCTCGCGATAGGCGATCTGCGGCTTGCCAGCGTTGGTGCGAACGGCAAATTCGGAGAGGAGACGGGACTGGATGATCTCGAGGTGGAGTTCCCCCATCCCGGCGATAAGGGTCTGACCGGTCTCTTCGTTGGTGGAAACCACAAAGGTCGGATCCTCCTCGGCGAGACGCTGGAGCGCTTCGGAGAGCTTGTCGGAATCCGCCGTCGTCTTCGGCTCCACCGCCATGGAAATCACCGGATCAGGGAAGGCGGGCGGCTCCAGCATGATGTCAAACCCATCGGCGTGGAGGGTGTCACCGGTGCGGACATTCTTGGGACCGACGATCGCGGCGATGTCACCGGCGTAACAGGTGTCGATGTCCTTGTGATCGTTCGATTGGATTTGAATGAGCCGACCGACCCGCTCGGCGCGGCCGGTGCGGGAGTTGTAGATCTTGTCTCCCTTCGAGACCTTGCCCGAATAGACGCGAATGAAGACGAGCTTGCCGACGAATTTGTCGGACCACAGCTTGAAGGAAAGGGCGCAGAATTTGCCGTTGTCGTCGGCCGGTGCCTCCAGGAGGATGGACTCGTCCCCCACCCGCATTCCCTGGGCGGCGGGAATTTCGAGGGGGCTGGGGAGGTAATCCACCACCGCATCGAGCAGATACTGGATCCCCTTGTTTTTGAAAGCGGAACCGCCGACGACCGGAACGATGGCGTTGGCAATGGTGGCGCGGCGCAGCCCGGCCTTGATATCCGCAGGAAGAATCTCGGACTCGTCGAGAAATTTCAACCCGATCTCCTCATCCACATCCGCGAGGGCTTCGAGCAGGGTCTTGCGCGCCGCCTGGGCCAGCTCGAGCTGCTCATCGGTGAGCTCGGTCACCTCGTAGGTCGAACCGAGCAGGTCGTCATCGGAGTAGAGGACGGCCTTGAGATTGATGACATCGATCTGGCCCTTGAGCCCGTCCTCCACCCCTATCGGGATC
>CAYLJC010000167.1:0-6330 GCA_964383345.1 uncultured Akkermansia sp.
AAGGCGCTCAGCTCACGGAAATAGAAGAGGCGTTCCCAGCGAAAGCCCGCTCCGCCAGCTCGCAGATGAGATGCCCGGCGATGAGGTGGCATTCTTGGACGCGGGCGGTCACCGGGGACGGCACCGGGAGGAGCAGATCGGCGTGTTCCCCGCAGTCACCGGGCCTTTCCCCGGTGAAGGCAAAGGTCACGATGCCCTCGGCGCGGGCGAACTCCAGCCCGCGCACCACGTTGGCGCTGCCCCCCGAGGTCGAGATCCCCACGACGATGTCGCCGGGGCGGCAGAGCGCCTCGATCTGGCGGGCGAAAACCGCCTCGAACCCGAAATCATTGGCGCAAGCTGTGAGAACGGAGGTATCCGTCGTGAAAGCGAGGGAAGGCAGGCCGCGACGATTCCGGGTGAAACGGACCACGAATTCCGTCGCGAGATGCTGGGAATCGGCCGCGCTGCCACCGTTGCCGAAAAAGCAGATTTTTCCGCCCTCGCGGAGGCACCCGATGGTCCGTTCCGCCATCGCTTCGATCACCCCGGCACATTGTTCCTGGAAACGGGCTACGGTCGCGGCGTGATCGGCGAAGGTGTCGTGAATGAGATCGGCGGGGGACATGGCGGCGGGGAAGGATGGGGAAAGTAACCTCAGAGCGGCACTCCCTCGGGGAAATGCAGGGTGATGGCGGCGAGCAATTCCTCGCGCTCGATCGGGGCTGTCCCGAGCTTGCCCACGACGATGCTGCTCGCGAGATTGGAGATATGGGCGGCGACACCGGCGGAGAGCCCGGCACACAAACCGAGCGTGTAGACGGCAATGGCCGTATCCCCCGCCCCGGAGACGTCGAAAACCTCCCGCGCCTTCGCCGGGAGATGGAGCGGGACCGCGTCGCGGGAAAAGACCAGCATGCCCTGCTCGCCGAGGGTCAGGAGAACCTGGGCGCAGGACCATTTTTCGAGGAGGTTTCGCCCCGCCTCGAGGAGGGGGGCGTCGTCGAGCGGATCGACACCGGCGTCGCGATGGAGGTCCTCGATCCCGGCACAGGCGAACGCTTCGGAGCGGTTCGGTTTCACCGTCGTGACCCCCTTCCAATCGACCGGATTGCCTGGCTTGGGATCGACCGTGACGATGATGCCCCGCTCGGAGGCGGCGGCGAGGAGACCGGCGACAAATTCGGCGCTGATCAAGCCCTTGCCGTAGTCCTCGATGATGAGTCCGTCGATCCGGGGCAGGACGGCCCGGATGCGACCCACCAGCTCCCCGGCGAGCGCCGCCGGGAGCGGTTGGCGTTTTTCCCGGTCGATCCGCACGACCTGCTGGTGCCGCGCGACGACGCGGGTCTTGGTGATGGTCTGGTATTCGGCGCGGCGGAGGCAGAGCTCCATCCCGATGTGATTTTCCGCCAAGGTCGTCTCCAGCAGGGTGCCGTTGGGATCGGTGCCGTAGAGTCCCGAGAGCTCCACCTTGGCCCCGAAAGGCGTGACATTCCGGGCCACGTTCGCCGCCCCGCCGGGATAGCGGGACTCACTCTGGACCTCGACCACCGGCACCGGAGCCTCGGGCGAAATGCGGGAGACGCCGCCCCAGATGAACCAGTCGAGCATGACGTCCCCGACGACGAGAAGACGCTGTTCTGAAAAGCGGTCGAGCAAGGCCTCCGGTGATATGACGTTTTCCCCCATCCTGGGGGCCATGCTACGACCTCGCACCGCCATTTGCAACCGCTCTGGCGCGGAGAGATCCCGGCCGGATCCATCCGCCGGATTCGAAAAAATTGAGCGTTTCCCGTCCCCGGGTGACCAAGATCGGTGGAACCGTACTTTTCTCCCCCCGACACCATGCCTCCGCAGGCGGCACCTTGCCCGTGGCCGGGGAATTAAATCCATCATGAGCAACCCAACTGACAAAGCCAATGAGCGCCGGGCCGAGGCGGAACTGATGCAACGAGTGGCGGCACGCGACCACCGGGCCTTTGCGGAACTGAGCGAAAAATACTCCGCCCTCATCTTCTCCACCGCCTACAAGGTCCTCAACCACTACGAGGACACCGAAGACGTCATGAACGAAGTCCTCGCCACGATCTGGAACAAGGCGGGCACCTACCACCCGAAAAAAGGCTCCCTCGTCACCTGGATCTGCACCACCGCCCGGAACCGCTCGATCGACCGCGTGCGCAGTGTCCAGCGCCGCTCCGCCCTCTACGAACGCTTCGAAAAGAAAGTGGAGCAAGAGGCACCCGAAGCCCGAGCCACCGGCCGCGAGATGCTTTATCTCTCCGACGCCCGGCAAGTCCTCCAGACCGCTGTGGTTTCCCTCTCTCCCGAACAGCGGGAGGTCATCGAGCTGGCCTATTTCGAAGGGCTCACCCAAAAACAGATCGCGGAGCGCATCGACAGTCCCATCGGCACCGTCAAAGCCCGCATCCGCCGCGGAGTGACGCGTCTCCGCGTCTCCATCAACGAAAAACTGAACGGCGAGGGGGAACTCCTCCTCAGCAGTGTCGCCGAGTGAATCCCGGCTCACTCCGACTCCGCGTAGCGCTTCCACGCCCCCGCGATGTCGGCCTCTTTCTCGTTCCCGGCGTGGAAGAGAACGCGGTGGCGCAGCGTGAGCGTCTCCCCCTTTTTCAGGGTGACCGAACCCTCTTGCTCCTCTCCCGCAACCGTATTCAGTCCGAAAGGATTGGCCGTGAGAAGCCCGTAGGTGCGGGCATGCCAGGGCGTGGGATGCCGGAAGCTGGACGGATGATTCAGCACCGCGATGCCGACCGTATCCCCCTCGATGGGGCCGTTGAAATCACACCAGGCGGCTCGCTTGCCCCAAGCCTCTTTGTCGGTTGAACCATCGCTCATGACGATGCGACCGCCTTGCTTCGCGTCCACGCTGAGGGAATGGGCGACCCGCAGGCTGAGTCCGGCGTCCTTGGCGTCGGCGAAGACCACCTTTTCCCCCACTCCGGTGAAGACGATGTCCACGTCGATGATGCGGGTGCCGTCCGGCCCGAGATGAAAGGTGAAAGTGCGCAGATCCGACGCCGCCACCGTTCCCGCGGGATCGGTGTAATCGGTCGAGACCTTCAGGACCGCGCCGTCCTTGCCGGCCGAGGCTTCGAGGATTTCGCGGTGAACCGAGGCCCCGAGTTTCTTTTTTAATTCCGCCAGCTTCCCCGCATCCCCCTTGGCGCGCTCGACGAGGGTGCGCTCCTCGTGCCAGGTATCGAAGTCGTCGATGAGCTGGTGCCCGAACCAGAAGGAGCGCTGGTGGACGTGATCCCGCGCCTCTCCCTCCACATCCTCCATCGGATAGGCCCGCGTCATCGCCTTGCCAGTCGGGCCGATCACGGGATAAAAATAAGGTTTGTTGGTCTCTTTGTCGCCGGTGACGTAGCGGGTGAACAGTTCCCCGTCGATCCGGATGTCGATCCCGTCCGCCTCTTTTCGGATCGTGAACTCGGCGGCGGTGGCGGAAAGAATCCCGGCGGCGACGAGCAGGGACGTGAGAACGGCGGCGGAAAAGCGGGGGAGGAGCGGGCGCATGGAAGAGGGATCGGGTGAAATATACCCCAACGGAAAAGCATCGCCCGGCCCCGCGCAAGTGCCGAAACGCGGCCTCCCGACCCGGAATCAGATCCCCGCGTGGAGGCGGAGGATACGACGCAGTTCCTCGATCGCGAGCGGGTCCTTGTAAGAGCGATGATCGGACGGCACGATGAGTTCCGAAGCGGCACCCTCCTGGTGGGCGCTCCAATACTCGACCAGGCCGTCCGAACTGTCCGGAGTGTCGCCCCGTCCCCGGTCGCCGATGATGCTGTGATAGACGACTCCCTTTTTGTAGGGGGCGAGATCCAGCGCCGTGACCGTGACCGAACCCGGCTTGAGCGATTCCCGGCTGGTGTAATGGCGGTGCAACGGAATTTTGAAATACTCGTTGGCCCGAGAATCGATACTCCCGGCATTGGACCGCAGGACATTCGAGGGCAGTTTCGCGAGCATCGCGAGGATCCCCGCGATATCTTTCGCCGCCACATTGGCCCCGCGGTGGGGCGCGGAAAAATAAACCACCCGCCGCACCGCCTCGTCCGGCTCGAAATAGACCCGACGCCGGAGCGCCTCGCGCAAGTCATCGCTGACGGGCACCTCGTCGAGAGGCGTGTCGCTGAACTGGTCCCACAGATGATCCCCCATCTCGGCGACGAGGACATGGGCCAGCATCCCTCCCATGCTGTGCCCGACCATGACCATGTCCCGCGAGAGAGCGTCCCGGCCCCCGGGATCGTACTTCGCCCGCAAGGCGGCGAGTTCCTCCCGCAGGAACGCGGCGGACTCGATGACCGGAAAACTGCTCGGGTAGGCCACAACCATGAACTGGTAGCGCTTCGCGATCTCCGGATCGGAAATCATCTCGGGAACGATGTCGCGCCAGATCATCGGCACCGAGATCAAACCGTGAATGAGCAGTACGGGGATGCGGTCGGGATCGTAAGGTTCGGTCAGGAAAATACCCGAGTCCTTGATCCTTTTCTTCGCATTGAAAAATCCCCGGAGTCCGTCGATCTCCTCGGTGCGCCCCTCCAGCAGCATCGCGAGGGAAGCCGAATAATCCGCCGCCAGCGGGAGTCGCCGCGACCCCACCGGAACGGTTTCTTCGAGCAGAGGATTCCTCAGCGAAAAGAGCACGTGGGTGGTGCCACCGGATGTCCTGACGCTGTCCATGGTCACGGTGACGGGCGTATGAAGACCGCGCGGCGGATAAAAGTCCATCTCCTCCGCCCGCTCCGGCCGTTGCTCCCGGATCGCGACAAAAGGCGCCCCGTAACCCCGGCGGGTTTTCCGCACGATCCCCCTCTCCCGGACCGACTCCGCCGCGACGATGTTGTCAAAATAGGAGAGCGCGTAGTACGAGTCCGGCGAAAACCCGACCCGCAGTTCCCCGGAACCGTCGCTGAGGGGGTAGGATTCGCGCTGCCCGCCGGCGGCCCAGATCTCCGCGAACCGGGCCAGGGCGGAGTTGTGGACCTCGACGAGGGCTTTTTCCGCCTCGGAATCCCGCGCCTCTCCGCCGGAGACCAACAACCGGCGCGCATCCACCGCAGCGTTGAGATAATCACCCGCCGCGTCGATGCGCTGTCCCAGCGCTTCGCTCCTCTGTGCCCGTCGGAGGCGTTCGGCGCTGTGCTGGCTGAACTCGGACAAAACCGAAAAAGGCGCTTCCGCGATCTGGCCGAGCAGATCGGCCGATTCGAGCCCCGCTCCGACGACCCTGTCGGAATTCGTTTGTACCCGGACGGTGGAACACGAACTCAACAGGACGAGAAGAATCGCAACGCCCGGAGCACTCCAGACACGATGCCGCGACACGCACGTGCTTTTGTGCGGGTTCCGTTTCATCGGGTGTGCGATGCTATTCGGGAGGACGGAGCCATCTCGCGTCCGATGTGTTCGCGGAGGATGCGCCGCAGTTCCGCGACGCCTTCGGGATGTCGATAGGATTTGTGGGCGCTGGGGACGACGAGTTCCGAGGCGACCCCCTCCTGCCGGGCGCTCCAGTAGGCGACGACGCCGTCCGAGCTCTCCGGGGTGTCGCCGCGCCCGCGGTCGCCCACAATGCTGTGGTAGACGACCCCTTCCTTGTAAGGCGAGCGATCCATCGCGGAGAGCACCGGAGAACCGGGCCGGAGCGACTGCACACTCGTGACCTTCGCCTTCGTTTTCGCGCTCGTCTTTGTTTTCGTTTGCGTCGGCAGGGCAACGATCGATTCGCCCGGCGGGCCGATCAAGCCGGTGGTAAACTGCACGACGTTGGCGGGGAGTTTCGCGGTGCGGGAGATCATCCGGGCGATGCGCTTGTTGGCCATGACCGAGCCCCGGTGCGGGGTCGAATAGTAGACCGCCCGGGTCACGCCGGGATCAGGCGGAAAGTAGACGAGCTTTCTGATTTTCTCCTTTTTCGCCTCGGCCAAATCCAGCTCTTCCAGAGGTGTTTCGCAGTATTCCTGCCAGAGTTTGTCGCCGAACTCGGCGATCAGCGTATGTGTCAGGACGCCTCCCATGCTGTGCCCCACCACCACGAGATCCCGCGAGAGCGGATCCCGCCCCTCCGGATCGTAGGTCTCGCGCAGGACCGCCAACTCGTCGCGCAGCAGTTCAGCCGACTCGATCACCGGGAAGCTGCTCGGATAGGTGAACAGCAGGAACTGGAAACGCTTCGCGATCTCGGGATCACAAGTCATCTCGGGAATGATGTCGCGCCAGATCATTGGCACGGAAAAGAGCCCGTGGATGAGCAACACCGGGATGCGGTCGGGATCGTAGGGTTCGAGGAGGAAAATCCCCGAATGGGCA
>CAYLJC010000168.1:0-6323 GCA_964383345.1 uncultured Akkermansia sp.
ACCTGGTCGCTGCTCAACGCCAAAGAATTTCTCCTGAGACGATGAAATCCTCCGCCTGCCCCGGCTTTGACGCCCTCCACCTCTCCCGCCGCCAACTTCTCAAGGTCGGAGGCATGGGCACCCTCGGCCTGACCCTGCCCAAGATTCTCGGGGCCAGCGAATATCCCGGCGGACACCCCCGCGCGCGGGCCAAATCGGTCATTTTTCTCTTCCAGTGGGGAGGTCCCTCCCACGTCGATATGTTCGACCTGAAACCGGACGCCCCCTCGGAATACCGCACCCCCCACAAGGCCATCCGGACGACCAATCCCGACCTCCTCACCAACGAGCATCTCCCCCGCGTCGCCAAAATCATGGATCGCTTCACCGTGATCCGCTCGGTTCATCACACGATGAAAAACCACAACTCGGCGGGTTATTACGCCCTCTCCGGGAGCCCCCCGCCGACCGACGACCAGCGCCTCCGCGACTCCATCGACCTGCGACCGGCCTACGGTTCCATCGTCGATTATCTCGCCCCGAATCCCGGGAACGGACTCCCCACCTTTGTCAGCTATCCCCACGTCGTTGCCGACGGATCGCGCACCCCCGGACAGGGCGGCAGCTTTCTCGGAAAACAGCACGATCCCCTCTTTGTCCCGCGCGACCCCAACGATCCCAATTTCACCCTGCCCGAACTCAGCCTGCCCGACAATCTCAGTATCGACCGGCTCCAGGCGCGGCGGGGTTTGCAGGAAATCGTGGACCGGCAATCACGTCTCCTCGATTACTCCGGCGAAGCGCTCGGGCTCGACGCCTATTACAAAAACGCCATCGCCATGCTCAACAGCGAGCGGATCCGCCAGGCCTTCGACCTCGCCTCGGAACCCTCCAAAGTCCGCGACTCCTACGGACGCACCACCTACGGGCAGGGCTGCCTCCTCGCGCGACGCCTCGTCGAACACGGCGTGAAATTCGTGACCTGTTATTTTTCCAGGGGCATCGGCGGACAGAGCATCACCACCGGGGGATGGGACACCCACGGGTTCAACGACACCCGCATGTACCCCATCGTCGAGCAGTATCACTATCCCATCACCGAAACCACCCTCCCGACCCTGATCCACGACCTCGAAAACCGCGGTCTCCTCGACGAGACCCTCGTCGTCTGGATGGGCGAATTCGGGCGCACTCCGAAAATCAACAAAAACGCCAGCCGCGACCACTGGCCGGGCTGCTACAGCGTCCTCCTCGCCGGCGGCGGCGTCAAAGCGGGCTACATCCACGGGGCCAGCGACGAAACCGGAAGCAAACCCATCGAAAAACCGGTAAAACTGGAGGACTTGTCCGCGACAATTTATTACCTCCTCGGAATTGATCCGACCTCGCACATTCACGATACCCAGGGGCGGCCGCTCATGATCTCCAGCGGCGAGCCGATTCTGGACATTATCGCGTGAAGGGCGGCGGGCAGAATTACCTGCTACTGGCAGAAGCAGGACCGCAAGGTGCTGAAGAGGAGCAACGAACGGATCCCCGCCCCCGAGGCTCCGCCGGGGCTTGCAAAGCCCCGCTCCTTGAAGGCTGACGCCCGCATCCACCTTCGACCCCACACAGAATGGGGTCAGTCCATGAATTCGAGAAACAAACAGGCGGTTATGACATCACATGCACCACCTTTGACGCCAGGTCACTTCGTTTCCCTTCGGGCCATTCCTCGGATTTCGGCCAGCCGAGATAAAAGAGTCCGAGGCATTTGTCGCGGATGTCGTCGAGTCCGAGCCAGGCCCGCATTTCGTCGTGGTAGACGATGGGCGGGGTGGCCCAGAAGGCGGCCATGCCGAGGGCGGAGGCGGTCAGGTGCATGTTGTGAACGGCACAGGCGACGGCTTCAATTTCTTCGATCTCGGCGATCTTTTCGATCTCCTGCCGCTTCATGCCCACGGCGATCACCACCGGAGCGAGGAGAGGCTGCGTTCCCAGTTTGTCGAATTTGTCCTGACGAAACTCCGCTTCCGGCGTGACACGCCGGTAGAGCGACTGGCAAAAATCGGCGAGACGACGACGACCCTCACCGGTGAAGATAAAAAAGCGCCAGGGTTCGGTCATGCCGTGGGTGGGTGCCCAGTTGGCGTTTTCGAGGATGCTCGCGAGATGGAGGGGATCGACCGGTTTTTCCGCCATTCCGGCCGGTTTGATGGTGCGGCGGCGGCGAATCAGGGCATTGGCGGCGGCGAGCCGCAGGGACATGGCATCGAGGGGCGGGACGGATTCGTCGCTCATGATTTTGGTCGAAAAAAGAGGGTCAGTTGTGGTCTTTGAGACAGTTCTCGTCCATGGGTACGGGTGACCCGGTCTCGTCGACAGGATGGGTGTACAGGTAGCGCCAGACATCTTCGTGCAGGTAACTGCCGTCGGCGGCTTTCCCGGCGGATCGTCCGGGGACAACGGAACCGTGGGCTTTCCGAGCGTCGCCACCAACATCAAAGCGGGTGATGAGCCGCCGGGTGTTGCCGGAGGGAAAAGCGACCTTGTCGACATCCGTGATGGGGCCGAACTGGTGCAATCCCATCAGTTCCCAAGAGCGACAGTAGTGATCTCCGGTCCAACCGCCGTCGAGCGTGTGGGAAAAACCAAAAATGCGATGAGCCGGTGTCGCCGAGGGCAGCGACTGCCAATCCTGGTCCTGATCACGCGGTCCGCAGAGGGCGACGACCCGGGCCACTTTGGTGTGTTTGGCAAAACGGGCCGCCGTGGTGGCTCCGTGCGAGGAGCCCGAGATGATGACGTTCTCCCAGCGCAACCCCTTGCCGTCCGCCGTGAGAAAATAATCCCACTTGCCCTCGGGATTTTCTTTTGCGAGCCATTTCACAAACTGGTAGCTGCGCTCCATCATGCCGTCGGGCCGGGGAATCTCGACCTCGTCGCTGACGTCTTCGCCGGTGGCGGCTTCGAGCCTGACATTGCCCCGAGCCTGCGGATCGAGGGGTTTTTCCCGACAGACCAGACTGAACCACTTGTTGGCGTAATGCGGCTGGATCGCGTGGAGTCCGTAGGAGTTGAGGCGGGTGAAAAGTTCGTTGTTGTAGCCCATCAGCCAGATCACCAGTTGGCCGCGCGACGGCACCGAGGTGTCGACCGAGGCATTTTGCTGGTCGGCCGGTTTGCCCTCTTTATTGGTAAAGGTGAAGTTGATTTCGGGATGTTCCCTGGCCCGTGTATCCAGTTCGCTGGCGCGGGCGGAAAGTTCGTAACGCTGCGGGGCGGGATCGTCGAAAGTCGGCGGGGCGGCCGCGAAGGACGCGGCGGGGAGGCTCAGGACGAGGGCGAGGAGGAGATCGAGAGAGAAGGTTTTCATGAGGTTTCCGGGGAAGGGTAAATTTTTGTCAGGGCAGGAAGGGGAGCAACTGATTTCACCATTCAGCGCTTTGCCACAAGCGTGAGGCTCTCCGGAGCGAGGACGATGAGACGTTTTTTGTAAAGTGAACCGACCGCTTGTTTGAAGGCTTTTTTGCTTGCCCCGAAAGTTTCGCGAATCTTCTCGGGCGAACTCTGGTCGCCGATGGCGATATGGCCGTCGTTGGCGCGGAGCCGCTCCATGATACGCTCGGAGAGATTTGTCACCCGGCTGTAACCGACCGGTTCGAGGGAGAGGTCCACTTTGTAATCCTCGCGCACCGCCCGCACGTAACCGGGGAGTTCGTCGCCGGGGGAAAGCGGGCGATGCACCTCGCTCCCGTGAAGGAGACCGCGGTGTTTGCGGTCAATGATCGCGGCATACCCGAGAGGAGTTTTTTCGAGCACAAGAAGAGTCACGGGCTGGCCGGTGTCGTAGCGCGGCGGGGTTTTGTCGAGGTATCGGCCCAGTTTTGTGGTGGCGATGATACGGTTGGTTTTTTCGTCGAGGATGACTTTCACCACGACCCGCTCTCCGCCGCCGACCTTGCGGGTCTGCTCGCCGAAGGGGAGAAGAAGATCTTTGGGAAATCCCCAGTCGAGGAAAGCCCCCATCCGCGGATGCACTTCCAGGACAGTGAGCCCGGCAAAATCGCCGACCTGGCAGTTCGGCAGTTGGCTGGTGGCGACGATGCGGTCCTCGGAATCGCGCGAGACAAAAACGGAAACCTCGTCGCCCTGCTCCACCTCGGCGGGCACCTCGCGCGTCGGCAGCAGGATCTCCCCGAGCGGACCACCGTCGAGATAAAAACCGTGATCCGATTCACGAACGATGAGGAGACTGTTGATTCTGCCGAGGAGGGCCATGGCACATCATAGCTCCAAGCAGACATTTCTCATCCCGTTTTCCCGGCCCGGGGGCGGACGAGGACGCGAGAAACGCACGGAGAATTTCCGCCCGGGGAATCCCGAACCTCGTTTCTCCGCCGTCGCGGAACTCAGTCGGCTACCAGTCCGGATCTCTCCAGCAGAGCGTTCAGCTCGGGATCGCGGCCCATGAAGTCACGAAAAAGTTCGGAGGCCTCGACGGAATTGCCGCGGCTGAGGATTTTCTCGCGGAACTCGCGTCCGATCGCGGGACTGATGACACCCGCTTTGGCGAAGCGGGTGAAGGCGTCGGCGTCGAGCACTTCGGCCCATTTGTAGGAATAGTATCCCGCCGCGTATCCCGTCGCACTGGCAAAAAGGTGGGTGAACCGGCGTGCCATCGTCGGCGGATCGGTCGCAAGGGGCATGGTGTAGCCCTCCAGGATGTCGCGCACGAGTGGGTCGAGATCGCCGTTCCCGGGTTTTTGATGGTGTTTGATATGGAGGTCGAGATCCATCTTGCCGAAGGCGAGCTGACGCATCATGGCCATGGCGGATTGGAAATTCCGCGCTCCGATCATTTTTTGGAAAAGCGACTCGGGAATCGGTTCTCCGGTCTCGTAGTGCTTGGCAAAAAAGTCGAGACTGACCCGCGACCAGCAGAAATTCTCCATGATCTGCGAGGGCAGTTCGACAAAATCCCAGACCACTTTGACGCCGTTGAGCGACTTGATCCCCACCTCGCCGAGGAGATGGTGGAGCAGGTGACCGAACTCGTGGAAGATCGTCTCGACCTCGCGATGGGTGAGGAGGGCGGGACGATTCTTGGACGAGGGGGTGAGGTTGCCGCAAATGAGTCCGAGATGGGGTTCGCGCGGTCGCCCCTCTGTCGCCGGTGCGCCGGTGCGCAAATAGTTCATCCAGGCCCCGCCGCGTTTCTCTTCGCGGGGATGCCAGTCGGCATAGAAGGAGCCGAGGTGCTCTCCGCTCTCCGCGTCGCGCAGTTCGTAGTATTTCACGTCGGGGTGCCAGACTTCGACGCCATCGCCGTCCGGCGTTTCGCCCTCCCTGGCGAAGGTCGTGCCGGTCTCGACGATGCGGAAGCCGAAAATTCGCTCGGTGAGGCGGAACATGCCCTCGATGACATTGCCGATCGCAAAATAGGGACGCAGCTCCTCTTCGTCGAAAGCGTAGTTTTCCTTGCGCAGCTTTTCCGCCCAGTAAGCGACGTCCCAGGGTTCGAATTTTCCAGTCCAGTCGGGCTCGTGACGGCGGCGGAACGTTTCCAACTCCGCGATGTCACGGGCGAAATAGGGTTGGGTGCGCCGGGCGAGACTCTCCACGAACTCCAGGGCGGTCTCCCCGTTGCCGGCCATGCGTTCCTCGAGAACCTGATCGGCGAAGTGGGCCTTGCCGAGGATCCCGGCCTGCTCGTGACGCAGCCCGAGGATTTCCCAGACGAGTTCGGTGTTGTCGTAATCGCCCCCCCGCCCCACGGTGATGCTGCCGCGCCACACTTCCTCGCGTAGGCTGGCGTCTTCGGCGTATTCGAGCACGGGAAAATACACCGGGGCTTTCAAGGTGATGCGATAGACGGGGGCTTCCTCGCTGCCGAGACCTTTCGCGGCGGCTTCGCTGCGGAGCACCGCGAGGGAGGTCTCGGGCAGGCCCGCGAGGCGCGTGTCGTCCTCGAGGACCAACTCCCAAGCATTGGTGGAATCGAGGACATTTTCGGAAAATTTCTGGGTGATGCGGGCGAGTTCGGACTGCACTTCCTCCAGCCGCGCTTTCTTGTCTTCCGGGAGATCGGCCCCGCTGCTGACGAAGTCTTTCACCGTCTCCTCGAGAAAGCGTTTTTGCACTCCGGTGAGGGCCTTCGCCTCGTCGCTTTGCGAGTAGGCCTTGATCCGGTTCCAAAGGGCGGTGTTGAGAGGAATGCGGGAATAAAATTGCGTCACCTCGGGCAGCATTGCGTTCTGGGCGGCCCGGAGCGCTTCGCTGTTGCGCACGGAATCGAGATGGCCGACCAGACCCCAGGCCGCGGAGAGTTCCTCGGTGGCCTGTTCCAGCGCGAGAAGGGT
>CAYLJC010000169.1:0-6311 GCA_964383345.1 uncultured Akkermansia sp.
ACTCATAGGAGCGTCTCGCCAAGCTCGCCGGCGGCGTGGCCGTGATCAACGTCGGTGCCGCCACCGAAACCGAGATGAAAGAGAAGAAGGCCCGTGTCGAAGACGCCCTTCACGCGACCCGTGCGGCCGTGGAAGAAGGCATCGTCCCTGGCGGCGGTACCGCTCTCATCCGTGCCCAGGCCGGTCTCGGTGATCTCGGTCTCGAAGGCGACGAAGCCACCGGAGCCGACATCGTCAAGCGCGCCATCGAAGCCCCGCTTCGCCAGCTCGCCGCCAACGCCGGTCGCGAGGGTGCCCTTATCGTGGAGAAGGTGAAATCCGAAAGCGGCAACATCGGCTACAACGTCGCCAGCGACACCTACGAAGATCTCGTGGCGTCCGGTGTCGTCGATCCGACCAAGGTCACCCGCAGCGCTCTGCAGAACGCCGCCTCGATCTCCGGTCTGCTCCTCACCACCGAATGTCTCATCGCCGATCTTCCCGAGAAGGAAGCGGCTGGTGGTGACCACGGTCACGACCACGGCATGGGCGGCATGATGTAATCCGCCTCCCGTTTCTTTTCGAAGAAACCCATTCCAGGAACCGGACGTGTCGAAAGGCGCGTCCGGTTTTTTGTTTGAGCCTCCGCCTTTCAGAACGCCAGAAGGCGTCAAGGCGTCAAGACTGTGTCGTCGTCACGGGACGGGCAGACGCTTTCTCCATGTCCTCGTAGACCCCGAAGTCGTTGAACCAGATCCGCTTGGCCCAGCGGTAGACGGGGTGCCTCTCGGGGATTTCCTCGCCGGTGGGCAGCCATTGGCTGTTGCGCGGGGTCATCGCCTCGAGTTCGGCGAAGGCGGTCCGGCGGATCGTGGTGTCGGTGGCGGAATGCTTTTCCGCGAGGGCTTTGACGAGGTCGGGTCGCTCCAGAACGATGCAGCCGCGGGTGTGTCTGGCGGCGGTTTCGCGGAAGTCTTTGAGAAATTCCGACCGGGTGAGACTTTCGTAGATCGAGCCGTCGCGAACGTTTTCCGTGGCGAACTGGATGATGGGACAGGGTTCGATCGCGCCGGTCGGGGAGATGTGGTGGGAAATGCCGTTGGCCATGGGGCAGAGGGCGCGGCCTTCGCCATCGTAGTAGGCGTCGATGATGCCGAGGGGCAGCTTCACCCGCATGTTCACGACAAATTCGCGGACGCGACGAGCCTGTTCGGGAGTGAGGGCGAGGGCCTCGTTCGGCTGTGGACCGACCGGACGATAGCTGTGGTACCAGGCGTAGTGAACGCCGCGGTCGATCAGTTTGCGCAGCCAGGTCTCGGTGAGGAGGTCGTCGATATTGGTTTGGCAGAGACTTGTGGCGACCCCGGTGAGCAACTTGTGGGCCAGGCACTGGTCGAGGCCCTTGAGGGTGCGGTGGAGGACGTCCTTGCCGCCGCGACGTTCGTCGGCGATCAATTCGGTGCCTTCGATCGAGATCAGCGGGGTGGCGTTGCCGATTTGGCGGAGCGCCCGGGCCTTCTTCTCCGTGATCATCTGACCGTTGGTGAAAATCTGGAAAAAACAGTCGGGATGCTCGGCCAGAAAATCGAGCAACTCGGTGTGCAGGAAGGGTTCGCCTCCCAATATCCCGAAAAAAGAGTTCCCGTGGGATTTGGCTTCGTTGACGATTTTATTGAGTTCGGTCAGATCGAGTTTGACCTGTGGTTTGTCCACATCCACCCAGCAGCCCTGGCAGCGCAGGTTGCAACTGTTGAGGACGGAAAGATAAAGAAACGGAGGGAAGTAGATCCCTTCTTTCATCCGCTTTTTGTAGAGATTGACCGAGTGGATCCCCTTGACTCCGAAATTCCACAGGAACTTCGCGAGATGACGCTTGTCGGCGGTGCGGAGGACGCGTCCGGCGTACTGAAGACTGGGGAGGATCATGGCGGGGAGAAAGGGGAGATGAAAAAAGCGCGCTGTCAGGAGAGGCACTTCAGGGCCGAATCCACGGTTGCGTTGTCGTGGACCACGGCGCGGAGGGCGGCGGCGATCTTGGCGGGTTGGGGATGCTGCCAGACGTTGCGTCCCACGGCGATTCCGGCGGCCCCGGCGTCGATCGCTCTTTTTACGGTGGCGAGGAGGGCTTCGTCGTCGCCGAGCGCGGCTCCTCCGAGGAGAATGACGGGGACGAAGCAGGCCTCGACAATGGCGCGGAACTCGTCCACGCTGGCACCGGTCGGATAGGCGGTTTTGACCACGTCGGCACCCAATTCGGCGGCAGCGCGCACAGTGAATCCGATATTTTCAAGAGTGTAGTCGGCGGGGCGTCCGATCCCGAAGGGCAGGGCTTCGAGAATGACGGGAATATCGGCCTCGAGACTTTCGGAGAGGAGTTCGGCCGCTTCGCGGAAAATGCCCGCTTCGTTGGCGTGATGGGTGTAGAGCATGTTCATGACCGCGTGCGCCCCGACCGTGAGCGCTTCTTCCGTGCCGTAGAGGCGATAGCTGCCCTCGTCGAGATTCTCGCCGTAGCGGGGTTTGTAGCAGTCGGTGCGGAGACAGATTCCCTTGTCTTCGAGGACCTCGGCGGCGGCGAGGGCGAGGCCCAGATTGACGACGTAGCCGTCCACGACAGGGTTGAGTTCTTCGATCAACCCTATCGGATCCTGCATCCCGGTCACGGGAATGGCGGTGCCGTGATCCAGGGGGAGGATGACGGTGCGACCGTCGGATTGAAAAAATCGGGAGAGGTTGTGATCGCGATCCATACGGTCGCCAACGAAACCGTGAATGGGACAAAGATCAAGGCGAGCCTTCACCCCGGAGGGCCGCATCCGTGTCGAGATGGCTTTCTGAAGTATGACAAACTGCGCTCTCGACGGATCCTCGCCTCGCGTGCAAGATACCGGCACTCAAGCGATTTTCCCTATTTCCCATGAAAGCCCTCGTCAAAAGTCATGATGCCCCCGGCCTCTGGCTGGAAGATGTGCCCGAACCCGACATGGGAATCAACGATGTCCTCATCAAAGTGGATCGCACCGGCATCTGCGGCACCGACGTCCATATCCACAACTGGGACGACTGGGCGCGTCGAACCGTCCCGCTGGGCCTCACCGTCGGGCACGAGTTCGTCGGAGAAATCGTCGCGGTGGGTTCCAATGTCTCCGACTTCCGCTCCGGCGAAATCGTCAGCGGCGAAGGTCACGTCGTCTGCGGCCGCTGCCGAAACTGCATGGCCGGACGTCGCCATCTCTGCAAAGACACCAAGGGCATCGGGGTGAACCGCCCGGGTGCCTTCGCCGAATACATTTCCTTGCCGATGGCCAATGTCTGGCATCATGCCGACGACATCGACCGCGACCTCGCCTCCATTTTTGATCCGTTCGGCAACGCCGTTCACACCGCCCTGACCTTCGAGATCCTCGGGGAGGATGTCCTCATCACCGGTGCCGGTCCCATCGGATGCATGGCGGCGGCGATCTGTCGGTATGCCGGAGCCCGCTACGTCGTCGTGACCGATGTGAATCCCTGGCGTCTTGATCTCGCGAAAAAAATGGGCGCGACCCGCGTCGTCGATGTCCGCAACGAACGGATCGCCGATGTGCAGAAAGAACTCGGCATGACCGAGGGTTTCGACGTCGGATTGGAAATGTCGGGCCACGCGGACGCCTTCCGCGAAATGATAGACAACATGTGCCATGGCGGCAAGATCGCGATGCTGGGAATCCCGTCCGAAAACATCGCGATCGACTGGAACAAAGTGGTCTTCAATATGCTCACGATTTCGGGAATCTACGGACGCCGCATGTACGAGACCTGGTACAAAATGACGGTCATGCTCCAGGGAGGGCTCGACCTCAACCCGGTGATCACCCACCACTTCGACCATCGCGAATTCGAAAAGGGATTTGAAGTGATGAAAAGCGGGCGATCGGGTAAAGTTATTCTGAAATGGTGAAACTCTGAAAATTCGAGCATGGAACCCACTTTTCCCTCCCATCTCACGGAAACGCTCGCCGCGATCCGCGACGCCGGACTTTATAAATCGGAGCGAATTCTCACCAGCTCGCAATCCCACCGCATCGCAACAACGGCCGGAGCGGAACTGATCAATCTCTGCGCCAACAATTACCTCGGCCTTTCCGACCATTCCGAAATCATCAAGGCGGCGCATGAGGCACTGGACCGCTGGGGCTACGGCCTCTCCTCGGTGCGCTTCATTTGCGGCACCCAGTCCATTCACAAGGAACTCGAGGAACGCCTCAGCGACTTCCTCGGAACGGACGACACGATCCTGTATTCCTCGTGTTTTGACGCGAACGGAGGCCTTTTCGAAACTCTTCTCACCGCCGAAGACGCGATCTTCTCGGATTCGCTCAATCACGCCTCCATCATCGACGGGGTGCGGCTCTGCAAGGCACAACGCTATCGCTACGAAAACGGGGACACGGGGGAACTGGAGGACCGGCTCAAGGAGGCGTCGTCCGCCCGCTTCCGGCTCATCGTGACCGACGGGGTCTTTTCCATGGACGGATCCATCGCGGATCTGAAAACGATCTGCGATCTGGCGGAGCGATACGACGCGCTCGTGATGGTCGATGATTCCCACGCCGTCGGCGTCATCGGCAAAACCGGGCGGGGCACCCATGAGTACCACGATGTCCTGGGGCGGGTCGACATTCTCACCGGGACCCTCGGCAAAGCCCTCGGCGGAGCCAGCGGCGGATATACCAGCGGGCGGAAAGAGATCATCGAATTGCTGCGGCAGCGCTCCCGTCCCTACCTCTTTTCCAACTCGCTCGCTCCGGTCATCGCCGCCACCTCGATCAAAGCCCTCGACCTGCTGACGGAGTCCGACGAACTCCTCAAGCGGCTCCGCGCCAATACGGCCTTTTTCCGCGCGGAAATGGCAAAAACCGGGTTGATCCTCCTGCCGGGCGTCCATCCCATCGTCCCGGTCATGCTCGGCGACGCGCGGGTCGCCGCCGACATGGCCGACCGGCTCCTCGAACGCGGCGTGTATGTGGTCGGTTTTTCCCATCCGGTCGTGCCCGAGGGGAAAGCGAGGATACGCACCCAAGTCTCCGCCGCCCACACCCACGGCGATCTCGCTGGCGCGGCGGCAGCCTTCGGCGAGGTGGCCCAGGAGTTGTGGTAGGGTTTCAAAGGGATTGCTCCGAGGCGGCAGCCAAGGCAATGGAGTAGGCCGAACCAGGGTCGCGACGGGCGGCATCGCGGATACTGTCGAGTCGATCTTCCTCCCGTTCCCGCACGGGGCGCACCTGCACGTCGAAGGGCATCATGTTCCCGTCTGGCATTTCCATGACGTTGCGGGGCACGACGTCGTTGACGACGGTGCGACCGTCTTAGCTGGCCCCCGCGCCGGTCCGGACGTAGCCGCGTCGGGCGAACCAATTCTCCAAGGCTGCGGCGGTGGGAGGTGCGGTGTCGCCGTAGAATGGCACCGGGGTCGATGTGGCCATCGACTTCGGGCAGGGTATTCTATCGTATGACGGACGGCAAGCCTTGTCCGGCCGCAAATGTCTCCGCAGTCCGCTCCGAACCATATTGACACGCGCGCTCCTCCGCTCCAGCGTAGGCGGCATCACTCATGAGCAACACTGACGAAGACAGAGACCGGATTCTGGAAGCCACTGGGAAAAAGCAACTTACGCAGCGGGAGCGGTTTGAGAAAGTCCGCACCCTGATCCATCGCGATTCCGAAAGCGCCAGTGCCGCTCTTGCCGCTGAGGTCGCAGCGGCAATCAGGGCACGCGCCGCCTCGGGGAAGGGCTTCGTACTCGGTCTCGCCACGGGATCGACCCCGGTGCCGTTCTATCGGGAATTGATCCGCCTCCACCGGGAGGAGGGACTCAGCTTCGCCGGGGTGACCACGTTCAACCTCGACGAATACTACGGTCTGCCCCGCGATCATCCGGAGAGTTACTATCGCTTCATGTGCGACCAGTTGTTTGATCACATCGATATCCCGGAATCGCAAATCCACATCCCCGACGGAACCGTGCCGATGGAGGCGGTCTACGACCACTGCCTCGACTACGAGCGCCGCATCGTGGAGGCGGGCGGGCTCGACCTGCAGATCCTCGGAATCGGGCGCACCGGCCACATCGGGTTCAACGAACCGGGTTCTTCGAGCGATTCGGTCACCCGCATGATCACCCTCGACCGCGTGACCCGTCAGGACGCCGCTGCGGATTTCATGGGTGTGGCGAATGTTCCCCGTTCGGCCATCACCATGGGGGTGGGGACCATCCTGGAGGCGCGCTGTCTCGTCCTCATGGCCTGGGGCGGCAACAAGGCCGGGATCGTCCGAGAAGCCGTCGAGGGAC
>CAYLJC010000170.1:0-6282 GCA_964383345.1 uncultured Akkermansia sp.
CGGGGAGATCGGAGCGGTCTGGGACCGGTACCAGATGATCTGGGTCATTTTCATGACCTCCTGATCGCGCCCGCCGGCCCGGGCCATCTCGAAAAGTTCGTCGATGGCGAGACCGATGCGGACGGGATCGGGATAGGTGTAGGTCCACTGGGAGAGCACATCGACCGCCCCGCCGCTGCCGCCGATACTGGGGGTCCGCACGGCGGGATCGAAGAACGTCCAGAAATCCTCCCGCTCCATCTCGCCGCGCAATCCTTCGTGGAGCTGGCTGTGAAGACCGTTCCAGCCGTCGCCCTCCGTCCAGAACCAGCGGTAGTAGGCGAGCAGAGGATCGTCGTCGGGCAGGACGCGGTTTTCGGGAAAGTCGGGCAGCTTGGTGTGATCGACGCCGTTCTTTGTTTTGGCTGCTTCGGGAATGTCGCCCCCGAGGGCGGCGCGGGCGGCCTTGACTTCCAGCGGATGAAAAGACAACTGGGTGTGGTCCCGCACTTCGGTGTCGATCAGCGCCGCCGCGAAGGCCGGATGATCGCCCCAGGTCCGGCCCAGCGAAGCGCCGACGCGGTGGAAAAATTGCTGCACCTCGGGAAAAAGGCCGGAGATGTCCGCTTTTTCATAAGGGGTTCCCTCGCGATCCACCCGGAGAAACGGTTTGCCGGCTTCGGACTCTTTGAGCCACCGTCCCGGCGACACCGTGGCGATGATCCCGAAGTCGTTGGCCAGGGCGGTGTCGAGCAGATCGCGTCCGGCGCGGATCTCCTCGGGAGAGACCGGGGGTTTGTCGGGATCGACCTTCCAGAAAGAGGGGACATCGGTGCGCAGCCCGAAGCAATGGGTGAACCCGAGATCCTTGAGCCGGGGCAGCTCCTCCACCACCGCATCGGTGCCGCCGAGGCCCCACATCACCACGGGCATGCGGTGGGGCAGCGGACGCGGCACGAGGACGAAGGGGAGATTCTCCCGCGTGTGGTGGACGACGTCCTCGCCCCCCCAACCGGGCACCGCCGCCGTGATCCCGAGCGTGTATTCGCCCGGGCGCAGCGAGCTGTCGATGGAAATCTCCAGCGGATGACTCGCCCCCGGCGCGAGAGTGGGCACGCTCAGCGTCTTCGCTTCGGCACCTGGCAGGGTGAGGTGGACTTCGACCCCCTCCAACGCCGCCGGAGATTGGTTGCGCAAAGACGCCCGCACCGTTGCGGTCTCGTCGAAGCGGAGGAACGCGGGTTTTGTGGCCTCCGTATCCAGCCGCACCGGGCGGAATTCGAGGACGCCCTCGCTGAAACGGATTTCATCGATCCAGCCGGGAAACCCGTGGTAGTTCGAGCCGAGGCGGTCCCCCAGGGAGAAATCCTTGACCGCCGACGCCATCGTACCGGCGGCGGCCTTGGTGCTGCGTCCGATCTCCTTCCCGTCGAGCCAAAAGACAACGGTGCCGCGCCCGTCGTAGCTGAAAGCGGCGTGACGCCACTCGCCCGGCGGCAGCGCGAAAGTCTCGGAGTACCAGCGTTCGGAGCGGTCCCCCAGCCCGATCTCCAGCGAGAAACGCCGTTGGCCGTCCCCGTTCGCGCGGCTGAGACCCCACTGGAATCCGCTGGGATTGTCCCGCACGTATTTGGAATCGGCCAGCACCGGCTGCACCTCCTCGGGAAAGTCCTCGGCGGCTTTCGCCTTCAACCACATCTCCAGAGTGAAGGCACCGCCCGGAGCCGGAGCGGCGTCACGCGGCACGAAAAAAGCGTGGCGCTCGTCGATCACCGGAAACCCCGCCGAGCTTTCCAGGGCACCGCCGTCGAAACGCCCCTCGGGATGCCATTTCGCCCCCGCCAGCCGACCTGTCGCGCCCTTGGAGGAAGCGTCCGCCCCCACTTCGGCCTCGGAGTCGAAGCGCCAGAACCCGAGTACCTTGGGACCGTTCACCTCTCCGCCAACGGCGGGCGTCCACCAGCGTGAGGCCGATTCTTGGGAAACGGCCGGCACGGCGGCAAGGCCGCAGCAAAAGAACAAAGCGAAGGCAAAAAGAGGGCGATGCATGGGACAATGAAGGGGGCGATGAGGGCTCGGGTCAAGAAAGGAGTGACGTCACCGGCAACAGAGCTCCCGGATCAGCGGCAGCATCCGCTCCGCAGCGCGTTGGCCTTCGTCGATCGCCGGGACGGCGCGGTGGAAATCCATCGTGGCGATGTCGGCGAGGCGCGGCTGGATGAGAATGTCGGCCGGCTCGCCCGCGAGGCGGCTGCGAGTGATGCGCACCTGCATGATGTTGAGACTGGTGCCGATCACATCCAACATCGAAGGCATCTCGACCGAGTTTTTCGGTCCGCTCTTGATCCGGCTCCAAGTCAGTTTTTCCATCATCGCCGCGAAAGCGCCCGACGGGGACGAAGGTTCCGGCGTCTCCCCGACGGGTTGGGGCGGGACGTGGGGTTTCCGCCCCATCAGGCCCGCATTCACGTCCACCGCGATGACGATGTCCGCCCCCATGGCGCGGCACAGAGAGACCGGCACCGGATTGACCAACCCGCCGTCCACGAGGAGCCGGCCGTCCCGCTCCGCCGGTGTGAACAGACCCGGCACGGCGATGGAAGCGCGCACCGCGTCGATCAGGGAACCGTCCCGCAGCCAGATCTCACGGCCGCTCGCCAGCTCCGTCGCAACCGCCGCGTAGGGTTTCGGCAGGCCCTCGATGCCACAGTCCTCCAAACCCTCGCGAAAAACATCCAACAGCTTGTTGCCCCCCACCAGCCCCCCGCGGGTTTTGAGGTGGGGCAACCCCATGACCCCCTGCCAGGTCAACTTCCTCGCCCAAGTCTCAAGCCTGTCCAGCACGCCCGCGGTGTAGGCCGCCCCCACCAGCGCGCCCATCGAGGTGCCGCACACGATGTCCGCAGACACCCCGGCCCGCTCCAGCACGCCGAGCACCCCGATATGGGACCAACCCCGCGCCGCACCGCTCCCGAGCGCCAATCCGATGCGCGGAGCGGGCGGCTGCATGGCAGAAGGCGCGGTCATATACGTTCCTGGTTTTTAGGTCCTGGTTGACTTCCTTTCACTCCGTCCCTCCCTGCTCCGATTCCCAACCCCGACTACGGCTTGATCGCCACCTTGAGGACGCCGTCCCGCTGATTCGCAAACAGATCGTAGGCGGCGACGATGTCATCGAGGGGGAAATGGTGGGTGACCATCACCCCGAGATCGAGCCGACCCGAGGCGACCACATTCATGAGCCGCCGCATCCGCTCCTTGCCGCCGGGACAGAGAGCCATGTTGATCTTGTGATCGCCGAGTCCGGCGGCGAAGGCGGAGAGCGGGATTTTCACATCCTCCGAGTAGACTCCCAGACTGGAGAGAGTCCCGCCCGGTTTGAGCACCCGCAGCGACGACTCGAAGGTCGATTGGAGGCCGAGCGCCTCGATCGAGGCGTCCGCGCCGCGACCGCCGGTGAGTTTCATGACCTCGTCGACGACATCACAATCCTTGAAATTGAGGGTGACATCCGCCCCCATCTTCCGGGCGATGCCGAGACGGTGGTCGTTGCCGTCCACCGCGATGATCGTCGTCGCCCCCAGCAGCTTCGCTCCCGCGGTGGCGCAGAGACCGATGGGGCCCTGGGCGAAAATCACGACAGTGTCCCCGATCCGGATGTTGGCGTTCTCCGCCCCCTTGAAACCCGTTGACATGATGTCAGGACACATCAGGACCTCTTCATCGGTCAGCCCGTCGGGAATGGGCGCCAGATTCGCCTCCGCGTCCGGCACCAGCACATACTCCGCCTGGGTGCCGTCGATGAGATTGCCGAAGCGCCAGCCGGCCGTCGCCTTATATCCATGGGCACCGCAGCCGCCGCCCGCGATGAGGTAGCTGCCGTCCTGCGACGGCACGCCATCCTGGGCCGCGTAGGAATTGAAATTGGGACAGATCGCCCCGGCGATGACACGCTGGCCCTCCTCGTATCCGGACACGGCGCCGCCGAGTTTTTCAATGACCCCGACCGGTTCGTGTCCCACCGTCAGGCCCTTGGCGACCGGGTATTCGCCCTTGAGAATATGCACGTCGGTTCCGCACACCGTCGTCGTCGTGATCCGCATGAGGGCGTCGTTCGGCCCCACTTCCGGGATCGGTTTCTCCGCCAATTCAATCCTTCCCGGTTCAACAAATATCGCTGCTTTCATCGTGGTATCAGAATGTTGGTTGTTGCGATCCCTCGGACCGAATTCGTCCGAACGCCGGAACAGGCAGTTCTCGCCGAGGTTCTTGACAAGATACGCTCCCCGCCGCCTTCGCGGTCCGTTCCACTGTGTTTTTTGTGAGGAAAGCGGTCAAGGATCGGCGTCCTCCTTTCACTCCGAAACAATCGAGAGGAAGTCGGTGCAGTCGAGCGGGAGGGACAGGCGGATCCGGCCGTCGCCGATGGTCTCGTAGGGCAGGACGCCGTGATGGACCGAACGCACTTCGCGCAGCGGTGCCGAGACGGCAATCTCGAGGGTGAGGCGGGGGATCGGTTGCAGGGTGTAGTTCGCCAGCGGGATGAGCAGGTCCTCACCGGTCTCCATGCAGACGGCATCGACCAGCGGCACGTCGCAAACCAGCGGAGGAGTGATCCCGGCCTCGCGGGCGGGTTGCACGATGTGGTCGCGGACCTCGGCGGGGTACTCCCAGGGATTGTAGGACTTTTCGCTCGTGTCCAGCGCCCGCACGTCGTCGGAACCGGGGATGCCGTTGTCGCGGATTTCCCGGGCGCGTTCCTCCACACCGTTTTTTGCAACGAGGGCTTGGCGGATGTAGTCGAGGGCGGGCAAATAGCCCCGCACCACCACGGTCCCGCCGCCGATGGCGGCGCGGACTTCCGCCGGTTCGCCGTCGGCGAACGAGGCGGTGATTTTCAGGTCGGAGTTTTCGGCCACCTCTTCCAGTCTTTGCTCGACGGAGAGGATCCGGAGCCGCGTCGTTGCGGCTTCGATTTCGCCGCGTGGGATCAGGGTGGAAAGGAAACGGCCCGCCGCCTGGTATTCCTGCCAGGTCTTGATTGGCACCCGGGTCAGCGGGAGGATTTCGTCGAGGGTGGCGAGGGGACGGTTGAATTCATCGAACCGGGCGGCGCCGGCGGTGAGGACGAGGGTGCCGCCCTTTTTCACCCAGGCAGCCAGTTTTGCGGCGCTCGCGCGGGTGAGATGGGGATCGCTCAGATAACACACGGTGTAGTCGTCGAGGAGACCCTCTTCCACCTCGCTCTCGTGTACCACATCAACCGGGATTTGTGCGTGAGTAAGGGCCAGCCAGGTATGCATGCGCTCGAAGCCGAAGGCAAGGTTGCGTTTGTGGGTCCAGGCGTCGCTGGCCGAAGAATAGAGCAGGGCCACCTCCGCCGGGCGAGGCTGCGCGGGGAGGAGGAGGTCCTCGACGGCTCCGATTTCCCGCACCGCCGTGGCCTGGTCGAACCAGATCGCGGAGGTGGTCTGCCAGGGGGCACGTTCGTGGGTGGCCCAGCGCGGTCCGTAGGCGAAACTTTGGAAGGCCTTGATGCCCCGCGCCGCTTCGCTGACGGTTTTGAGACGGATATCGTAGCCGGTCCGCCCGGCGTAGGCGATGAGGTAATGGCCCATGTGCTGGCCGTGCTTGCGCGCCGCCGCCCGCATCAGTTCGACGTTGTAGCTCGCGTTCTGGTAGGTGGAGGCGCTATTGCTCCAGTCTTCGCTCCAAATGGCGTTTTGGTCGGTTTCGTGCAGGAGGGTGAAGTAGTCCACGCCCTGTCCGTAGAAGTTGGCATAGTAGACCGCTCCGTCGCTGAAGTTCACGTTGACCGGAAAATCGGTTTTCCAATGCTCGTGCAGGATTTTTTTCTGCAAGGCGATCATATTGCCCAGAGCCACGGTGCGGTATTGCTGGGTGTAATAATGCAGGGCGGGAAATTTGTCCCGTTCGCTTTCGTCAACCGGCCTGACATCGTCCCAATCGTTCACCAGGAGATCGGCGGGGAGGAGTGATTTTCCTTTGATCCAGGCGCGGAATCCCTCGATGGAGGCGGTGTCGCCGACGAGCTTGGAAGAGGGTTCCCCGGTCGGCTCGTCCATGACCATGGCATAGGCGATTTCTTCGGGGCGGACCCCGCTTTCCACATGCGATTGGTAGGTGTCGGCGGCCCTTTTGGTGATGCGTTCGAGATCGGGCGCGCTGTAGCTGCCCTTGGTGTACCAGCCGACCCCGTCGATGGATTTGTGTCTATAGCCGTAGGCCTCGGGCAGACGACTGCTTCTCAGTCCGTTGAAGTTGAAATGGGCGAGGGTCCTG
>CAYLJC010000171.1:0-6253 GCA_964383345.1 uncultured Akkermansia sp.
ATCCGGCGCATCACGATGAATCAGGATCTCCCGCTCCTCGACCGTGCGCCGGACGACCAACGCGAGGTCTCCGTCCTCCTGCGCGAGTGGCTCGCCGCCGCCTCCGCTGCCTCCGCTCCCTGAACCTGCATTTTCATAACCCGGACGAATCTTTGGTGAGGTCGGCGAGAGGAGGAAACCGCACTTGCCAAAACGTAGCTCATAGGCTACAAGCTACTGCTGATCGGAGGAGACAAATCCACGCAGCGCAAAGACATCGCCAGAGCCTTGCGACTGGCTCGAACCCACAACGAAAAATGAAACCGACCGCCAATGCCAAACAGACCCGCCGCGCCAGGACCGCGAAACCCAAAACCACGGCCTACGATGTGGCCGAGCACCTGCGCACGCCCGAGGAAATGGCGGCCTATCTGGACGCCTGGCTGGAAGAGGCTCCCGATGATGTGTCCGGCATTGCCCGCGCCCTCGGCGACATTGCCCGGGCCAAGGGCATGACGCAGGTCGCCAAGGATGCCGGTCTCAGCCGCGAGAGCCTCTACCGGGCGCTCAGCGAGGGCGGCAACCCGAGCTTTGCAACCGTGCTCAAGGTGGCGCAGGCGCTGGGGGTCCGGCTTCATGCGCAAGCACTTTGAGCAGCTGATGAACCCCGCGCCCATCCCCCTGCCGCCGCGCCTTGCCACGCGCCTCCCCGCTGAGACGGCGGCGCAAATCGTCGGCACGGGCAACGCGGCGTTGCTCGCCGAAGCGCTGCTCGGCTTCATGGCCTCGCGGCAGTGCCCCGGCCACCTCTTCATCGAAACCCTCGACCTCGTGCCGCAATGGGCGCGGGAAGGCCGCGTTCTGGTCAGCGGTTTTCATTCCCCGCTGGAGCAACAAGTCCTCCATTCCCACCTGCGCCGGGCCGGCCGCGCCGTCAAAGTCCTCGCCCGCAGCTTCGCCGAAACCGGCTACCGCCCCGCCTCCTCCGAAGAAAAACAAGCCCTGGCCGAAAACCGCCTCCTCGTCCTCAGCGTCTCCCCCGCTGCGGTGAAGCGCATCACCCGCGAAACCGCCTTGCAGCGCAACCAACTCGTCCACGCCCTCGCCGCCGAACTCCACACCCCCATGCCCTCGCCGTGACCGCCTATTCCGACGGCGGCCGTTGACTATGCGAAATCCAGAAACGGATTCAGCACCACGATACCATCGTAGTCCTGGCCGTGGTTGAGGTCTTCACTGAGGAGCTGCTCGCAGCGGGCGGCCTTGGCGGCGGCGAGGATGGCGGCGTCCCAGTAGGAGGTTTGGAAGTGTTCCTTCAACCTGAGTGCCGACTGGAGGATGGCGACGGTGTTGTCCTGGATGCGGAAGCGTTGCCATTTCTCGATGAGACGGGTGACGATGTCGTGCGGCAGGGCATCGGGACGGCGCACATGCGTGGCTTGGACATAGAACTCCTGGAGCACCTGCACGGAGAGGGCGATGTCGGTGCTGGTGAGGATTTCCTGGGCGATGGCGGTCTTCTCAGGTTGGGCTGGCTCCAGATCGAGCGAGTAGATGAGGATGTTCGTATCAACGAAGCGCATGGCGGTCGTGGAGTTCGTCGCGGGAGAGACTGTGCCCGGGCTTCAAACCGAGACGACTGGCACGAAGTTCGGCACGCAGTTCCTGTTCCTCGCGGGCGAGGCGCTGGAACCTGGTTTCCTCGTCCTCGTTGGCCGTCAGGTGAATGAGGAAGGTCTTGAACAGGGCTGAGATGGAGGTGGACTGCTCGGCGGCCTTGATGCGTGCTTGGCGGTAGAGTTCCTCATCAATGCTGATGGTGATGTTTTTCATGGTCGAGGCATTTTATCACAGTTTCACAGTCCCAGGCAATGCCGTATTCGCTGCCT
Source organism: uncultured Akkermansia sp. (assembly GCA_964383345.1). Classification (GTDB taxonomy): domain Bacteria; phylum Verrucomicrobiota; class Verrucomicrobiia; order Verrucomicrobiales; family DEV007; genus Arctic95D-9. Next base: position 1,869 of record CAYLJC010000171.1, read on the forward strand.
GAGCGCATGACGTAAAAACGGAAATCTTCGGCATCACTCTTTTCTCTTCGCATAGAATGCCCCGCGCCCATCCCCCTGCCGCCGCGCCTCACCACGCGCCTCCCCGCCCAACAGGTCCTCAAGGCCGGATCACTTCCACCCGCACCATCTGCCGCCCCCATTCGAGGGCTTGCTTGTGGGTGCGGAAAAAAAGATCGATTTTGTGGCCCGTGATCGCCCCGCCCCGGTCCTCCACCACACCCGAACCGTAGCCGGGGATTTTCATCTTCGTGCCGAAGGGAAAAACACTCGTATCCGCCGCGATGGTGCCTTTTTTGGCCTTCGTTCCCGATGCGGTGACACCGACCTTTTTCCGCTCCCCTTTCATCGGGCCATAGGCGTAAACGGGCTGCAGGAGGAGATTGCGCCGCCATCCGCAGCACTCGCCGCACTTGCAATATCCCGTCGCTTCCAGGGTCACGATCTCCTTGCGGGACCCGAAGGAACGGCTCGCGCAACCGCTCATGACAAGGCAAAGAACTCCCAGAAAAAGAGAACGGATTATAATTTTCATAATGGGAAAATGCTCTATATCTCCCGATATTCAAGCACGGTTTTCCATCAGGTGTTCGCAAACACCCGGGAAACACCTCCCTCGAGAAGCGATGGGGACTCAGCCGTCCGTTTTGTTTTCCCCTTCGGGTTCGGTTGCGCTTTTCTCTTCGTTCTCTCCGCGGTAGCTCGCGACAACGAGGTTGCTGAGGAAACGGTCGGGATTCTCGACCGCTTCGCCGGTCACCTGGAAGGTCTTCTGTCCGGTGTTTTTCCGGATGAGCTGCAGGCCGAAATGGAAGTCGCGGAATTTTTCCTCACAAAGTTGCAGAATACTCTGGCCCCGTTCGTCCGCGAGCGACCCGACGCGGGCGACCGCATCGTTGTCAAAGGTGAGGCGCACGCCGTGGTCCTTTTCGAATTTCCGGCGGAAAGCGGCGATCTCGCTGATGACACGCGCGTCCCCGACCGGCCCGGCCTGGGCGAGGAGGTGCTCGAGGACCGCAGGCGGATTGTCGACGAGGCCCTCGTCGATGACCAGTTCCGTGAGGGTCGTGCCGGGCAGCTCGAATTTAAAATGGCGCAAAAGCCGTTCACACACGGTCATGAGTCCGCGCGCGCCGGTTTTTTCGAGGGCGGCGTTCGCGGCGATTTTTTCGAGGGCCGCGTCGGAGAAATGGGCGTGGATTCCGTAGGCCTCGAACTCGCGCTCGTACTGGCGGATGAGACTGCCCTCGGAGTGTTTCATGATGTTGAAAAGATCGCCCGCCTCGAGATGATCGCAGACCACCCGCACGGGAAGACGCCCGATAAACTCGGCCTCGAAACCGAAGTCAATGAAATCCTGGGTGCCGGGATCCTTGTCTTTTTCCACAGCGGAACCCGTCTCCGCGTCGGTGGCGAAACCGATCGGACCCTGGCGGAGACGTCGGTCGATGATTTTCTCAAGTCCCGAGAAAGCCCCGCTCACGATGAAGAGAATATGCCGCGTATTGATCGATTCGCGGGTCGCTTTGCCGGTGCGGCTCATTTCGAACATGGCCTGCATCTGCGACTGCATGTCCTGCGGATTGCGCACCGGCACCTCGGTCTCCTCCATCAGCTTGAGCAGGGTCGTCTGGACGCCGCGTCCGCTCACATCGCGACCGCCGGCATGGGAAGAGGAGGCGATTTTGTCGATCTCGTCGATGTAGACGATGCCGTACTGGGCCAGTTCAACGTCGCCGTCGGCCTTGCGCACGAGTTCCCGGACGAGGTCATCGACATCCCCGCCGACATAGCCGGTCTCGGAAAATTTCGTGGCGTCCGCTTTGACGAACGGCACTCCGATGAGTTCCGCGATGTGTTTCACGAGGTAGGTTTTGCCCACCCCGGTGGGACCGACGATGATGACATTCTGCTTGGCGTATTCGATCATGCGGGCCGCCTCGGGGTCCTGCTCCTCGAGACGACGCAGGTATTTGGCGTGGTTGTAATGATCGCACACCGCGATCGCGAGCGCTTTCTTCGCTTCGTCCTGACGGATCACAAAACGATCCAGATGCGATTTGATCTGGCGCGGGATGAGATCAAAATCGAAGATGTCGATCCCGTCCTCCTCGCGCAGGTCATGATCCTCGCCCGAAGTCTCGGGCATGTTCGCAAAAGGGTTTCCCCCCGCCCCCGTCGTCGTGAAGGTGACATGATCCCCGAAGCTCGATTTGAGAAACTCGGAGAGCTTACGTGAAATTTCTTCGGGGTCGGGAAACCCGCTCGTTCCGTCGTCGTCTTTTCCTGCCATATCAAAGGTTACGTTCCACGCGCCCGACTCGATTACAAGTACGACCCTCTTCGGCGGCGGACACGACCCTCTTTGGTGACGACCGCCTCAGCGGAGCGAGCGGATCGCTTCCCAGCGTTTCGCGAACGCGGGATCGATCGCAGCGAGTTCCGCCGCCCGGGCCTCGATCCGCGCTCCCTGGCCGGTCATCAGGGCAAAGAAAATGACCTTTTCCCACAGGGCCGCCGATTCCGGTCCAAGCCCGGGAAAAACCACTCCGGCGGTTTCGACGAGCCAATCAGGGGCGAAAATCCCTACCTCCACCTCGTTGGGGCCGAATCCGAGATCGACGATAAAAATGGAATCGCTCGCCCCGGTGATGGCCGCCTCGATGGGTTTCCCGACGCGACGGCGGATGACCCCTTCGTAGCGGGTTTGCCCGAGCGCCTCGGCGAGTGCGGGGAGAAACCGCCCGGCCTGGTCGTAGCCGTGGATCAGCGCGGCGCGGATCGTCCGCCCGGTCTCGGTCGTGACGGTTTCTTCCTCCAGCTTCACGATCGCTTCGGAAAAGCGCAGGGTGTCGCCGAGGCCCTGAAGGGAACTCACGAGGGCCTTGAGCCGATCGAGTTCCGCCGGATCGGACGGACCGGGCGGCGCGGTTTCGTTGGGAGACGACATCGCCGCGGTTCCCGGCGTTCCGGCTGCGGCGGTGGATTCGACCGGCATCGTCGTCGCGTCGGTGGTGGTGGCCGGTGCCGCCGGAGCGGGCGTCGTCGCCATCGCACGGATTTCGGCGAGACGGGCGAGACGGGCTTTCACCAACCGGGGGGCCGCGCCGCGGGTGCGGAGGGCTTCGCCCGCTTGTTGCAACGCGCTTTCCTGCTCCCCGAGTGCGTCGGGGTGTGCTGCGGACGGATTGGGGAGATCTTTCAGGAGCGCGAAGTCTTTCAGAAACGGAGGCACGGTGGATTTGATCCGCTCGATCCATTCGTATCCCTCGGGGGGGCTGCTCTGGAGGAAGGCGTTCAAAAAGTCCACTCCCGACTCGAATTCCCCGCTCTGCCAGTTTTTCAGCCCCGCCGTGAGCAGGCCGAGCACCTCCACCGTGCCGGGGGCGAAGTTCGTTTCGTCGCCCAGGAGGGGAAGGGGAGCGGTGAGACTCACCGCGGTGGTTTTGATGAAGGCGGTCGCTTCGGTGGTGGCATCCTCCGCTCCCGACTCGGTATTCTGGATGTGGAGAAAACTCTCCCGCGCGGCCGCCGCGTCGCCCGCGTAGAGATGGATCATGCCGCAGAAATAGTGGCTCCAGATCTTCGTCGCGGCGGGCACGGTCGGCTCGGCGATGAGGGCGTCGAAGATCTCTTTGGCCTTGCGGAAATTCCCCTGGGCAAGAAGCGTCCGCGCCCCGAGGAACTGGTCGGTGATGGTATTGTCCCCGGCGCTGATGACCCGTTCGCCGTTGCCGAGTTCGAGGTCCCCCTCCTCAACCGGCGGCTCTCCGTTGAAAATCACCAGGGCGAGCGCGACGAGGACCGCGACGACCGCACCGAGGCCGATGAGGAGACGGCGTTTGCCCCGGTCGCCCCGGCGCACCCGACCGACCGAATGGATCCCGAACTGCCGCGTCCGCACTTCTTCGATCCGGTCGATGACCTCATCGTAACTCGGAAAACGATCCGCCGGAGCGTAGGCCATCATTTTTTCGACGAGACGGACCGTCTGTCTCGAAACACCGGGCGCGACCGACTTGAGATCGACGGATTTGTTTTTGATCTCCTTGAGTTCTTCCAATGACGAGGTGTTGGCCTCGAAGGGAGGTTTTCCCGCGAGGGCGTGGTAGAGCGTCGCCCCGAGGCTGTAGAGATCTCCCAGGAAAGTATCGGGCTCGCCCTCGAGTTTCTCCGGCGGCACGTAAAAGGGCGTCGCCCAGAGATCCTCGGACTCGTCCTCCCCGCCCTGATGCACCGCGAGACCGAAGTCCACGAGTTTGGTGGTGCATTCGTCGGTCACGAGCATGTTGCCGGGTTTGATGTCGCGATGGATGAGATTCTCGCCTTGGGCCGCCTTGAGTCCTTTCGTGACGTCGAGGGCAATC
>CAYLJC010000172.1:0-6228 GCA_964383345.1 uncultured Akkermansia sp.
GGATCATGGTGTTTCCCTCTTTCTCGATCACGCTGACGTTTTTCATCGGATCGACGATGCGCTGCTGGAGATGCGGGGGAAGGAGGGGGGAAATGTCCTGGACGGAATCTAAATTCATGATGGCGGATGGGTTGGATGAAAGGGAAACGGCCCGCGGATCAGTCGCGCGGGAGGTGGCGGAGCTTACTCGTCGGTCGCGGAGGATTCCGCTGGTTCCGCCGCGTCGTCGACCTCGGGCGGATCCACTTCGGTTACCTCGGCGTTCTCGCGGAGGAAGGCGATCGCCTTGGAGATGAGGATGTCCTGTCGGATATCGCCGAAGGCGTTGCGTTCGCGAAGTTCGCGGGCCACCTTCTTGAGGGGGCGGCGCTGCTGGTAGGCAAGCATGGCGATACGCTGGGAGAGCTCGTTGTCATCGACGGTGATGCCTTCGGCTTTGGCGATCTCGTCGAGGAGGAACATGGTTTGGATGTTGTTTTTCGCCTGATCGCCGGCGCTTTTGAGAAGCACCTCTTCATTGTCCCGAATCTCGGCTTCGGTCATGCCCTGTTCGTAACCGCGCGAGACCATTTCGTTGACCTTGCGCTGGGTTTCGTTGAAAACGATGTGCTGGGGCAGATCGAAGTTCGAGTCCTGGTTGAGGTGGGCGAAGATCTGATTGTCGATTGCCTGGTTGCGCATGCGCTCGCGCTGCGCCTCCAATTGGGAGCGGATTCCCTCGCGGAGTTTCTCGACGGATTCGGCCCCGAGCCGTTGGGCGAACTCGTCGTTGAGTTCCGGCAGATCGCGGACTTTGACCTGCTGCACGGTGATGTCGTAGGAAATGGTCTTTCCGGCGACCACTTCGATGGGGAAGTCGTCGGGGTTGGTCGTGTCGACCGTCTTGGTCTCCCCGGCGCTCAGGCCGCCGTCGGCGTCGGCGAGACCGGGGATGAACTCGCGGGGTTGCTCGCCCTCTTCGGGGAGGTCGACCCAGTGATCGTCCCCTTGGGCGAGAGGTCCGGCTTGGCTTTCGAGCTTGTCGGCGAGAGGTTCGCCCTCGAGGGTGGCGACGTAGGAGATCACCGCGAGATCCCCGGCGGCGGCGGCCTTGTCGGTGTCCACCGGCGTGGCCTGTTGCTTGCGGTTGTGCTCCAACTGTTCGTCGATCATCTCATCGGTGATTTCCATCTTGACGATTTTCACCGGAATGCCCTTGTAGTCGCCGAGTTCCACCTCGGGCTCGGTCACGACCTCGACGGCGAGCCGGTAGGAGCCGTCGGCTTCGAAAACCTCGCGTTCGACTTCGGAGATCCCGAGGATGGCGAGATCTTCCTTGGTGCGGGCTTCGGCGTAGGCGGAACGGGCGAGGCGGTCTTTCAGCTCGTCCTCGATGGGACCGGCAAAACGTTTTTCGATGACCGCGAGGGGGATCTTGCCGGGGCGGAATCCGGGGACCTTGGCCTGGCTGCTGTAGGCGGAAACGATTTCGCGACGGGTCTGCTGCACCGTCTCGACGGGAATCGCGGCGGAGAGACGGGCTTTGCACTCGGGGAGACGTTCGACAGAAATGTTCATGGGGGAGCAAGTGACACGGACCGTCTTCTTTCCGGCCCGAGGGGCGGGAATTTAGAGCATACCGGCGGGCTTTGCATCTGCTAAATTCGCGACTTTTCCCCGGCTCCCGGATCCGTGAAGTCGAGCATGTCGGTCGGCAAAGGGCACTGCCACTCGTGCTCGCGCCATCCCAGGCCGGAGGCGTGGAGGGCCTGGCGATTCATCAGCAGGACGCGTTGGAGCGCGGCGGTCCATCCGGTCTCGATGAACTTGAGGTAGCATGTTTCGTCCGGCCCGTAGAGTTTGTCCCCGACAATGGGGTGTCCGGCCGAGGCTGCGTGGACGCGGATCTGGTGCATCCGCCCGGTCAGGGGAAAACAGCGCAGCAGGGAAAAACGCCCGCCCATCCCGTCCCGATCGGTCTCGCGTTCGAAGCGGCGCTCGACCTCGAAGCGGGTGCGGGATTCCTTGCCCGCCGGATGGACGATCTGCTTCACCCAGATGGGGGAAGGCTCCACCTCGCCCCGGCGGAGGAGGGGGCCGTCCACCACGAAGTGGTCCCGCTCGGGCCAGCCCCAAACGATGGCATGGTAGGTTTTGCGGAACTCACGGCGCTCCATCGCTTTGCTGAGGGTGCGCGCGGCGCTCTTGTGTTTCGCCACGAGGACGATGCCACTGGTCTCGCGGTCAAGTCGGTTGATCAGGGAAAGCTGCCCGCCGCAGGTCAGTTCGTAGGCGCAGAGCGCTTGCAGCCCGTCGAGGAGGGTGGGAGGATTCCCCGGTACCGAGGGGTGTACGATGAGATGCGGCGGCTTGTCGACGAGGAGAAAATCCTCGTTTTCAACCACGATGGTGAAGTCAGGGGTGTAGAGGCGCAGGTCGATGAGAGGGAGGAAGAGTAGCCCTGCAACCTACTCCCGGAAGCGGAGAAATGCCCCCGATTTTCCTCTCCTCGCCGCACTCTCCCGGCAGCGGGAGGCAGGAGTGCGGTATCCGTATAAAAACTGGACTATCCCCGCAATTGCGCTAGAGGTTCCCCCGCTTCCATCCTTCTGGCAACACATCCATGTCGGCACCGAAACAACAGACCCTCGCCTCGTCCGCGACTCTCACCGGAACCTCCCTGCACACCGGCGAGAAGGTCACCCTGACGATGACTCCCGCTCCGGCGAACACCGGGATCAAGTTCCGTCGGGTTGATCTGGCGGACAAACCCTTCATCGACGCCGACGTTTCCAAAGTCCAGACGGTCGAGCGCGCCACCACCCTCGCGGAGGGGTCGGTCAAGGTCCACACCGTCGAGCACGTCATCTCCGCCCTCGTCGGCATGGGGGTGGACAACGCCATCATCGAGATGGACGCGAACGAACCGCCCATCGGAGACGGATCGGCCCGGCCCTTTGTCGATTGCATCAAAAAAGCCGGCATCATCGAGCAGGACACCAATCGCCGTGTCTTCGAGATCCGCGAACCCATCCATCTCGAGACCGCCAACGGATCGCTCATCACCATCGTGCCGGACAAGGGCTTCCGCATTTCCTGCACCCAGGTCGGGCCGAACGGTCGCATGACGCAGTTTTTTTCCACCGAGATCACGCCCGAGATCTACGACAAGGAAATCGCCGACGCCCGCACCTTCGTTTTTTATGAAGACGTGCAGCCTCTCCTCGAAAAGGGCCTCATCAAAGGCGGCAGTCTGGAGAACGCCATCGTCATCAAGGGGGACTCGGTCATGAGCAAGGAGTCGCTGCGTTATCCCGAGGAGTTCGCCCGCCACAAAATTCTCGATCTCATCGGCGACCTCATGCTCGGGGGCAAGCGCATCATGGGCCACGTTATCGCGGTGAAACCCGGTCACGGACCGAATACGCAGATGGCGGAAAAACTCGCCAGACTTTTTGCCCAGACCATGGCGGCGGCGCTGCCCTCCGTGAACATCCCGACCGGCGAAGGGGTCATGGGCAACATCGAGGTGCAAAAGCTGCTTCCGCATCGCTATCCTTTCCTCATGGTCGATCGCATCATCGGATTCGACGGGGAATTGAAATGCACCGGGCTGAAGCAGATCACGATCAACGAGCCATATTTCCAGGGGCATTTTCCCGGTCACCCCGTCATGCCCGGCGTGCTGCAGGTCGAGGCGATGGCCCAGGTCGCGAGCATTTCCCTGCTGCGCCAGCCGGAGAACCAGGGCAAAATCGGGTATTTCATGAGTGCGGACAAGGTCAAGTTCCGCAAGCCGGTCTTGCCCGGCGATACCCTCATCATTGAATCCGAAATTTTGAAAGTCCGCCGCAACATCGGCTTCGCCAAATGCCGTTGCAGCGTGAACGGCGAGACCACTTCCGAAGGCGAACTGAAATTCGCGCTGATGGATTGAGCGGGGAGGCTTCGAGATTACGTTTTACGAGTTTGCGTTTTGGGGTTCAGGTAAAAAATGGCGAACGACATCCATCCCACGGCGATCATCGATCCGGGCGCGGAGCTCGGCGACGGCCTCGTCATCGGTCCCTACTGTGTCATTGGCGCGGGGGTGAGGCTCGGCGACGGCTGCCGCCTGCACAATCACGTTACTCTCGCGGGGCCGGGCGAGTTCGGGAAAGACAACGAGTTTTTCCCCTACGCCTCCATAGGACAACGGAGCCAGGACCTGAAATACGTCGGCGAACCCACTCATCTCCAGGTCGGCGACGGCAATACCTTCCGCGAATTTTGCACCGTGAACCGCGGCACCGCGCCCGGTTCGTACACCGTCATCGGCAGTCACGGCAGTTTCCTCGCCTACAGCCACATCGCGCACGACTGCACGGTGGGGGATCACGTCATTTTTTCCAACAACGGCACCCTCGCCGGCCACGTCACGGTGGGCGACCACGCCATCATCGGCGGTCTCACCGCCGTACACCAGTTCTGCCGCATCGGGGCTCACGCCATGACCGGCGGTTGCTCGAAGATCGTTCAGGATGTCCCGCCTTTCATGGTCGCCGACGGCAACCCCGCCAAGGTCCGGGCGATCAATTCCGTGGGACTGGGGCGGCGCGGGTTTTCGCCCGAGGCCATCGCCCTCGTCAAAAAGGCTCACCGCGTCCTCTACCGCGAGCAGCGCAACCACCGCGAGGCCGTCGAGGTCCTGCGCGGATGGGACGAGAGGGATCCTGCCGTCGACCAACTCATCGAATTTGTCGCCACGACCGAGCGGGGCATCAGTTGAGTTTTCGCGAAAGCCCTCCTCCCCATGCCCGAACTCGCCGAGGTCGAATACTATCGCAAGCAATGGGACCCCGGCATCGGCGAAACGGTCGAGCGGGTCCGGACGCATCCGACGGCGCGCGTGTTTCGCGACACACCCGCCGCGGCGATCCGGCGCGGACTCGAGGGAACGCGATTTCTCGCCAGTCAGGCCCACGGAAAACAAATGATCTTCGCCTTTTCCGGCGGTGCCTGGCTCGGGCTGCATCTCGGCATGTCGGGCGAACTGAAAACGGCATCGCCGAATTCGCTCCCTGAAAAACACGATCATCTTATTCTCGTGCTGGAGTCGATTTCCCTCGTCTTCCGCGACCCCCGCATGTTCGGCAAGGTGACTCTCGAACGCACCGACGACGGAGAGCCGCCGGTCTGGTGGCGGGAGCTGCCTCCCCAGCCCCTCGACCCCGGTTTTACCAAAACGCGGGTGAGGGATTTCGTCCGGCGCTTTCCGAAAACCCCGGTCAAAACCCTCCTCCTGGACCAGCGCGGTTTTCCCGGGATCGGCAACTGGATGGCCGACGAAATTTGTTGGCAGATGCGGATCGCCCCGCACGATCCGGCGGGCGGGCTGGACGAGAGCACTCTCGACGTCCTTTGGAAGACCACCCGGCGGATTTCCCGCGAAGCCCTCCGCATCATCGGAACCGACTGGGGCGACCCCGGCGACACCTGGCTGATGAACCACCGCTGGCGCGACGGGGGAATCTGCCCACGACGCGGATGCCGAACCGAACTGGTCCGGGCGGATCTGCGCGGACGGACGACCTGCTGGTGCCCGAAGTGCCAGGGGTGAAAATCCACCGCAGGGATCCCGGCGGTGTGATCCGGCGCATTGGCGGGCTTTACAGGCTCGGGAGAAATGTCCACCATTCCACCATGACGATTCCGCTCCCACCCAAACGCCTTCCCCTGGTCATCCTGGCGGCCTTGTTCCTCCCCCTTTTGCCATCTGCCATGCTCGCCGAAGATGTCCGTCTCGCTCCACCGAAGGATCTCGACGGGTACTTCCCCTTCGATCCGCCCGCCTCGCTGGAGGCCTGGGAAACCCGCAAGGAAGAGGTCCGCCGCCGCGTTCTTGTGTCGCAGGGACTCTGGCCAATGCCGACCAAAACACCGCTCAATGCCGTCATCCACGGACGGATCGAGCGCGACGGGTACTCGGTCGAAAAAGTCTACTTCGAGAGCGCCCCCGGTTTCTACGTTACCGGCACCCTCTATCGTCCCGCCAATCCCAAAGGCAAGGTGCCCGCCGTCCTCCTCGCCCACGGGCACTGGCAGGACGCCCGTCTCTCCCTGAGGGAACCCGCCAGAGTGCGGTCCGAAATCTCGATCGGAGCGGAGCGTTTCGTGCGCGGTGGCAGCACCCTCCACCAGTCCCTCGGCACCCAACTCGCCCGGATGGGCTGTGTCGTTTGGCAGTGGGACATGCTGAGCGATTCCGAC
>CAYLJC010000173.1:0-6223 GCA_964383345.1 uncultured Akkermansia sp.
CGGACGAATTCGTAGAACTCGGCCGCCTCGGGGGAGACGTTGTAGGCCTGCGCGTAGATCTCGGTGGCTTTGGCGTCGGCCTCGCCCTTGGTGGTCTCGACGACCTTGTAGGCGCCGGATTCGATTTCGCGGAGTTCTTTCTCCATGTCCCCGAGGATCTTGGCGGCCTCGCCGGCACCCTCGGAGCGGAAACGTTCGGCGATCTGCTGGCGTTCGGAGACCATGCGTTCGTAGATGCGCTCCTGCATCCCCTCGTTGTAGTTGATGCGCTTGAAGCGGATGTCGAGCAGCTCGATGCCGAACTCGGCGAGTTTTCCCTTGGCGGTCTGGTGGATCTCCTCTTCGAGGAGGACGCGACCGCGTCGGATGGGAATGAGCTGTCCTATCGTCCCGCCCAGGTCGGCTTCGACGAGATCGGGATCGACTTCGACGGTGCGCTCCTTGGTGGTGCGGACGATCTCGATGAGTTCGTGTTTGGCGACGGTGTTGCGCGTTTCGGAGCCGAGAATGTCGTCGAGGCGGGATTGGGCGCTGCGCTCGTCGCGGAGTTTTTCAAAGAACAAGAGCGGATCGACGATGGTCCAGCGGGCGTAGGTGTCGACGATGATGTAGGTCTTGTCCTTCGTCGGCATCTCGGTGGCGCGTCCGTTCCACTCGAGGATGCGGCGGTCGAAGGTGTTGACCTTTTGGAGGAAGGGAATCTTGAACTTGAGTCCGGGGGTGGTCACCGGCTCGCGGACCAGTTTGCCGAACTGGGTCACGATGACTTGTTCGGTTTCCTTGACGGTGAAGATCGCGCCCGAGGCGACGAGGAAAACCGCGAGGAGGGTGAGGGCGACGAGGCAGCCGAGTCCTGATTTTTTCATGGCAAAGGAGAAGGTGGGAAGTGAGGTGGGACGGGATCAGCGGGCGGTGGGCGCGGGAGCCGCGTTACGGGAGGGTGTCGTCGCCGGCCGGGGGGCGTTCTGGTGAAGGGTGTTCTGCTGGAGGGGGAGGAAGGGCAGGACCTGGTCGGCCCCCTCGTCCAGCACGACCATGCCGCCGAACTGCGGCATCACTTCCTCCATCGTTTCGAGGTAGAGGCGGCGGCGGGTCACGTCGGGGGCCTTTTGGTATTCGGCGAAGAGCGCGGTGAAGCGGGCCACGTCGCCCTCGGCCTCATTGATGCGCTGGGTTGCGTAACCCTGGGCTTCGCTGATCACCTTTTCGGCTTCGCCCCTGGCTTTGGGGACGGTGCGATTGTATTCGCCGTTGGCGATGTTGATGGATTTTTCCTTGTCCTGCTGGGCGTTGTTCACCTCGTTGAAGGAGGCCTGGACCGGCTCGGGTGGTTCGACGTCTTTGAGTTGGACCTGATCAATCGTGATGCCGAGTTGGTAGAGGTTGACGAGTTCCTTGAGCAAGTCATTGCATTCGGTCGCGATTTCCTGGCGTCCGATCGTGATGACTTCGTCCACGGTGCGATCCCCGACGACCTGACGCATCACCGATTCGCTGGCGTGGCGCAGGGTGGCGTCGGGGTCGCGTACTTTGAAGAGGAATTTTTCGGGTTCGGTGACGCGGTATTGGATGACCCAGTCGACGAGGACGGAGTTGAGATCACCGGTGACCATATTGCGCTCGAGGCGATTTTCTTCCGGACTGGACCGTTGCGACTTATTGGTGGCCTCGGGAGTGGAGAAGCCGAACTCCTGTTTCAACTGGCGGGCGACGGGCACCCTGTGGACCTGGTCAATTCCGAAAGGCAGCTTGAAATGGAGTCCGGGCGGGACCGTCTTGATGTGTTTTCCAAACCGCAGGACGACCCCGGCTTCTTCCACCTCGATGGTGTAAAAGGAACCACCAGCGGCGATGAGGGCGAGAAAGGCGGCGATCACGACCGCGATGATTTTCCCGCTGAAGGACGGCATTTTGATTTCGATGATGTCTTTTCCTACCTGGATGCGCATGGCGAAGGGTAAGGGCATAATGCCGGGGTGCCAGTGCCAATTCGGAACCAATTTCCGGCGACGCGTGAAACCTTTTCGGGAAAAGGTTTGAATTTTGTCGGGGAATTCCCTTTGATCGTTCCAGCAAGTTCCATCACCCGCCGATCCGGCCATGATGTCACCGGGAGCCCCCATCTCCGAGCAGAACGATGCCTTTGACGGGAAGGCGGTGAGAGCGTTTACCCTGGTGGAAATTCTTTGTGTCGCGGGGATCGTGGGAGTGCTGTTGGCCCTTGTCGTACCGTCATTGATCGTGCTGACACCGTCGCGGAAGTCGGCCATTCACGAGTTGTCGGGATTTCTCGAAGGGGCGCGGACGCGGGCGATGGCCTTGCAGTCCGGGATGCTGGTGGCTTTCGCCGACGGTGCCTTTCCCGGCGAGGGAGCCTATCGCAGTTACGCCCTCTTTGTGCTGGAGGGCGGGGAGGATGACACTCCCGAAGAACGCACCGTGAGGCGGTTGAGTCCGTGGAAAGTCCTTCCTCCCGGCATTGTTTTTGCGCATCGCGAACATTTTGAGGTGCCGCCCGGGACCGCTTTCCGCACCCTTCTGGATGTGCCGGAAAAACGCGCCTTTCCGATACCCCCGGCACTGTCCGGCGGAGAGGGCGGCACGGCGGAGCTGCCTTATCTGCATTTCGGACCCGACGGAGGGATTTGTTTTCCCGCCTTCACCGACGCGGACGCCCTGCACCTCGGAGTGATGGAGGGACAGTATGTGCGGGAAAAACGGCGTCTCACGCCCGCTTCGACCCGTCCGGGAAGCGACGGTCGAGGCACCCATGCCAACGGCGAATGCCTCGGGATCGGATTCTACACGGGACGTTCCCGCCTCCTCACCGACTGACGAGATTGACGATGAAAGGTCCCCGGCATCGATGCTTCCGAACTTCCGCCTTTTCCCTGTCGGAAGTCACGATCTCGATGGGCATCGTTGTTGTGCTGATGCTGCCGGTTCTTGCGATGCTGGGGGGCGGGGGATCGATGGAAGTCCTCTCGCGCGACCGCGAAACCGCGAGCCGCATCGTCCGCACGCTGGTGACGGGAACGCGCGGCGGCAAGGGAGGCGGCCATTATCAGGTGCATTTCCCTGGTGAGGAAGTCCTCCGGATCGATTCGCCGGGAGGCGGTGCGGAGAAAAAAGTGTTCCTGCTTTTTGATGAAGCGGGGCGGTTCCTCGGTGAACTCGACGAGGGCGATTACCGAGGAGGCGTCGATCCTGCGGAAGGGGGAAGGTATATCGTCAGGATCCGTTTGTCAGGTGGTGTCGGCGGAGGTGCGGAAGATACGACAAATGGACTCGAATCCTGGGATGTGTCGGTGGAACGCCCGGCGGCGGCGGCGAGGGACGCTCGCGAATCGGAACTGTTTCAAACCCGTTTTGCGGCTCCATGAGAGTGGGGAAAATCAGGCGGATTCCGGGGACCACCCTCGTGGAGTTGCTCGCTTCCATGGGGATTCTGTCCATTCTCCTCCTCACCCTGGGCGCGACGCTGGAGGTGGCCCTGGGGAGATTCCGCAGCGGGGCGGAAAAAGTGGATCGCGCCGGGGATGCTCGGGTTGTGGTGCAATGGATGAAACGCGATTTGTCCTCGGCCCTGATCTCCCGTCCGGCCCGGTTCCCGCGTCTGCCGACGGGAACGATAACGGAGCAGCGCGAATTTTTTGAGGGCAGGTTGTTTCTTCCTTTTGAAATCAACCGGACCCACGGGACCGGTCCGGTGAATGGGGGGAGTTTTCAAAATGCCGCGCCGGGTTTTGATTCCATCGTGTTCGCGACCAGGGGCGCGGGCGCGGGTCCGGCCATCGTCGGGTATTACGTGGCCTATGCGAGAAATTCCCCGCTGGGCGGTGATGACTCGGCGGGGATGAAACTGTTTCGCCATTACCGTCGCGGGGGGAGCCATCATGGCGATGGATACGCCGGCGGACTCCTTCGTTTCTGGTCGCATCAGGTCAATGACAGTTGGGATGAAGCGGCACCCGGCTCGGCGCGGGCGGCGGGAGCGGAGAATCCCGCCGCGGTGCGACGCGGACGATTCGAAAACGTCGACCTGCCTTTTCTCCTCGCGCAGCGTTTTGAAAATCCCCTCACGATGACTCCCGTCGCGGCGACGCAGCCGTGGCCGGCCAATCCGGTGCGGGAGTGGCTGACCGCTCCTCCGCCCGATTACCATCCGGATCGCGGCAGCGCGGAGCAGTGGGCCGATCCGACGAGTCCCCTGCACGAGGTTGTCTTTCCCGATGAGTCCATCTGTGACCACGTCGTGCAATTCCAACTGGAGCCGCGTCGCCGGGTCACGCTCGATGACGGGACAAGCGAACTCATGGACGCCGCCGCCCTGAACCGGCATCTCGGTCTCTCCGGGGAGGACGAATGGCCCGTGCTCGTGGCCCCGGATGTCATCGAGATGACCCTTACCACGATCAGCGAAGAGGCCGCCCTGACTTTGACCGAACCCGACGACTGGATCGTCGATCCCGCCGCGAGCGCTTCCGGGAATCCGACTCCCCGGAGACGGCTCCTCGAACGCGACCGGCGCACTCATCATTTCCACATCCCGCTCCCGCGCCGCACGAGATGAAGGCAAGCCGACAGGAGCATCGTTCGGGCGCGGCGCTCATTCTGACGCTGATCCTCGTCACGGCGATCTCACTCATCGTGATCAGCTATTTTGCGGTCATCCGGCAGGAAACCGCCGTGAGCAGTGCCACGGTCTCGCGTACTCGGGCCGATCTCGGAGAAAAGGCGGCGTTGGCGGAAGCGACCGCTCTTCTCCGTCGCCTCACGTCGAATGATCGTTACCTCGTCAGCGTGGTGATCCGTTCCGACGGGGACGGGAAACCGACGCGCTACACCTACGTTTCCACCCCCGGCCCCGACGGGGTGACCCACGCCGCTCTGTTCAGCGGTGGCGGGGAAAAGCGGGAGACCCTCCCCGATTTCAACCAACTCGGCAGCGATGCCCTCATCGACGCCGCGGTGGCGCGTCCCGAATACCACATCGAGGGGGAACCGGCGGGGAAAAAGATCCGAACCTACCCGCTCACCCACCTCGCTGAAAACGGTGCGACGACCGAAGAGGGGCGTTTTCCCGAAGTGGCTTTTTGCGAACTGACCCCCGCGTCCGCGTCTCCCTACCGGACCCGCTACAGTTACTGGATCGAGGACCTCGAAGGCTATCCGAACGTCGATGTTGTTGGCACCTGGACCGATCAACACGAGAACGGCGGCGGCGAGGTGGCGCGGGATTGGAGCCGCTACGGCTACAGCTCTTTCGACTCCCGCCGCGCCGGGAGCGGGGCGGGCGGAACGCCGGGAGGACGTTTTGCGCTGGAGGGAGAACCGGACCTTTTTTTCCAGTTCCCGATTGCTTTCAGGGGACAACACCTGCTCGATCAGGTCGCGCCCGGTCTCTCGACCCGCGAGATCGCCCTGCAAACGTGGACCACCGCGTCTCTTTCTCCGGGACAACATCCCTATGCGGGAGCCGCCGAGCTGCTTTCGCGCGGGTATCTCGCGGGAGAGCCTGGCGGACCGGACGGCCCCGCTCCGCCGGGGCGATGGGAAGCGGGGCGTTTTGCGAGCGGACTCCACCGGTATCGCCGTCTCCTTTTTATTCCCTTTGCCCACGGATACGCCGAAGGGGGTGAGCCGCGTCACAATCTCAACCGCCTTGTTGCGAATCGCGATCTCGAACTGGCCGCGATCATCGAGCGCAACCTGCCCGCCTTCGCGGATCGTCGCGGCGGGTTCCCCGATGAGGAGGACTATCTCGGGACACTCGCGGCCAACGCGATCGACTACGCCGATGTGGACGGGCATCCCGCCCTGCCGACAAACACCACCAACGCGGGCGCGCGGCGATTTCGCGGGGTCGACAGCTATTGTCCGGTCAATGAATTTTTTGTCGAATTCCGCTACCTTGATTACGAGATCGCCGAATCGCACTACCATATCCACTTTGAGGCGACCCCCTACCTGGAGTTTTGGAACACCTCGAACCGCCCCGTGAAGATGGAGGGAATGCGACTGAAGTTCCGCTTCCTCGAACCCATCCATTTTCAAGCCAACGCGAAATGGCACGAAATTCTCGAGAGCCATCGCGAAAGCGACGAAGCCTTTCCCGGCACCGGCGGACTCAGTGTCTCGATCCCGCCGAACGGTTATCGGGTTGTCCCCTTCGGGAAAATCACCTGGACGGTTCCCATTCCCTTCGATCCGGATTCGCCCA
>CAYLJC010000174.1:0-4857 GCA_964383345.1 uncultured Akkermansia sp.
TGGACGAGCAGGGAGGGATTGGTGGCCTGGGAGGCTTCCAGATAGATGCCGTAGTTCACCGCCATGCCGGTGGGGCCTTCGGAGAGGAGGCCGAAAAGATTGTTGATCATGCGGCTGAATCCGATTCCGGGTGTGGGAATGCGAGGGACGGGGAGGATGCGCACGTTTTGGGGGCGGCGCACTCCGACGTCGTGCGCCCACATCGTTTCCCACTCGCTGAGCGGACGACCTTCGCGCAGGATCGCGGCCTCCTGCTTCCGGACCCAGCGGATACCGAGGGGAAGGGTGGCCTTGACCAGCAAGCGTACCCAAAATGATTTCATGGTTTCACGTGAGAGCCGCGCCACGGCTCGCAGGGGAATGTATCCACGGGACGGGGCAGGTCCAGATGATCCGTGCATTTCCGCGATTAATTTTCCGGGGCGGGGAGGGTCACGGCGGGAAGATACTCCCCGATGACAACTCTTTTCCACCAGTCGCCGGTTTTTTGCCGCTCGTCGGGAGTGGTGAATTCGTAGCGCATGAGGCGGGCACGGATGAATTTGGGTGGTGCGTCGGGAAAGGGATCATAGGCGAGCAGCGAAGTCACGTCGGGGTCACCGTGGAGCAGTTTCAGGACGAGGGATTCAAACCAGATGGCGTTGGAACTGCGGGTGTCGAAGCGACCCTCCAGCGCGGCAAACCAGAATTGCCAGGCCACGCGGGGCTGGTGCGGTGCGACAAATCGGGGGCGTTCGGCGATGTTGTCGATTTTCCAGGCAAAGTCGTAGGCGAACCAGTTGGTCCCGTGACGACTGCCTTCGACGACGATCTCGGGCCGCTCGGTCGTCATGGTGCGGAAAAGTCCGTAGCCGGAGGCGAGGTGGAAGGGGCCGAGGTGTTGGGCGAGGGAATCGAGGCCCGCCGGCACGAGATCGACGGGGAGGAGGGGGCGCGGCGCGCGATGCAGGTCGCGGAGGACGATCTGGAGGTTGAGCAGGGCGAGGAGGAGAAAGGCGGGCGCGGCGAGGCTCCAACGGAGCGCGAGCGATCTCCGGGAAGGGCGGATCGCGGGATCGGGAGTGTCGGGAGTGTCGGGAGTGTCGGGAGTGTCGGGAGTGTCGGGAGTGTCGGGAGTGAGATGGCGGCGGAACCATTTTGGCCAGAAGCGGTCGTGAACGAGGGGCAGGCAGAGCACGATGGTGAGCCAATTGAAGTAGCCGTAGTTGCCGGTCAGGGCGATGGCGAGCATCAGTCCGGTGAAGGCGAGGGCGGCGGTGAGACGGCCCCATCGCCCGAAAATTACGGCAAAGGGCAGGACCAACTCGACGAGATACATGGGGACGAGGGAAGCTTTGTGGAACCAAAGGGGGAGATGATGCGCCCACCACGCGGTCCAGGGCGGGAGGGGTTGGGTCATGTAGTGGTAGGTCATCGCGGTGCCGTCCGACCACCATTCGGGGTTGTTCCCGGAGTCCCAGGCGAGTTTGACCCAGCCGGAGAAGAACATGAGTTTGGCGATGAGGAACCAGCTCCAGACGAGGGCGATGCGATGGACCGAGGTGAGCGGAAGCGGATCGCGCCACGGAGATTTCCATTTCCATCGGCAGAGAAAGAGCGAGAGGAACCCGGCTTCGAGGAGGAGGATGTCCCACTGGAAACTCATGAAGACGCCGCCGCAGTTCACGAAGGACAGGTAGATGAGCCACAGCCCGGCGAGGGCGGGGCCGACGAGGCGGCCGCAGAGGACGAGGAGGGCACACACGCAGCTAGCGAAGGCGAGGGAATGCAAGGCGAGGTCGGAGGCACCGGTGAACCAGAACAGGCCGGGAAGAGACCAGAAAGGATTGCGTCCGGCGTGGTCGGCCCGCTCGCCGACCCATTCGAGGAGCCGCGAGGCGGGGAGGAGTCCGTCCTCCCCTGCGAGAAGCGGGAGCTGGGACCACCACGAAGCGATCGCGAGGAGGTAGATGAGTCCCATTCCCTTGACGAAGAGGGAGCGTGCGATGCGATGGTGGTCGATATCGAGTCGGAAAAAGGCCTGCCAGCGGGGTGTGCTCACGTCCTTATATTGGCACGTTCGCCCTTTGCTGAAACGGGAAAAATGCGTTAGTTTGCGCCTGATTCGAACGCGATGGCTTCAGATTACAATTGGCATCCGGGGGTGCCGGGCAAGTCGGTTTTTAAAGTGGAGACGAGGAATCTGGGGTGGTGGATCCTCCTGGCGATCCTCATCTCCATGGTCATTCACGTGGTGCTCTACGTGGTCCTCAGCGGCATCCAGCGACG
This sequence comes from uncultured Akkermansia sp., assembly GCA_964383345.1. Classification (GTDB taxonomy): domain Bacteria; phylum Verrucomicrobiota; class Verrucomicrobiia; order Verrucomicrobiales; family DEV007; genus Arctic95D-9. The sequence goes on from CAYLJC010000174.1 coordinate 2,269, forward strand.
CGGTGACGCGGTGGCCGCCGGGGAGATCGTGTGGCGCAACCAGCGCGAGCAGGTCACCATCGACGCGGCCAAGCTGAACGAGATCCTCGCCGAGCCGACTCCCGCCGAAGAGGTCGAGGTGAAACCCGAAAAGCTGAGCGATCTGGAGTTGGTCGACAATTCGCTCGACGAGTTTGATCTGATGGAGCGGATGAAGGAGGAAACGATCCGCATGGCGCCGATCGAGACACCTCAGATTTTTTCCGACGCAGCCCCGAAAGCGCCGGGGCAGGCCCTCGACATCGCCTCGAGCCAAATGGAAATTTCCGCCAGCGAGGTGCTCTCGCAGGATCTCGCGGCGATGCGAAACAAACTCGTCGATTCCTCCGCCACCGTCTCTGCGGCCCAGCCGATCCTGGAGCTGGGGGGCGGCGAGGATCTCGGGACGGGGGTGGATACGGACGAGTTTTTCAAGACGGCGGCGGCCAAGGCCTTCGGCACGGGAGCCGATGAATTCGTGAAGGGGTATGCCAGTCTCGACGAGCTGATCGGACGCACCGGCGGGATCGCCACGGGGGAGGAGAAGATCGCCCTGCCCACTGACATTCTCTTCGAATACAATGAGTTCGAGCTGAAAGAAGAGGCTCGGCTCAGCATGATGAAACTCGCGTTCATCGTGCAGACGAATCCCGACGCGACCTTTGTCATCGAAGGGCATACCGACAGCTTCGGGGGAGAGGAATTCAACCGCGACCTCAGTCTGAAGCGGGCCGAAGCGGTGCGGCGCTGGCTCGTCGAGCGCCTCCGCATCGATGCCGGAAACATCAAGGTTCTCGGTCTCGGCAAGTCGCGCCCCATCGTCTCGACCGAGGGCGATGCCGACGCGCAGGCGCTCAACCGCCGGGTCGAAATTGTGGTGAAAAAACCATAAACGCTTGCGATAAAGCGAATCCCGTGGCCCTGCTACCCTTCCCATGAGTGCTCCTTCCTCCTCAGCCCCTTCGACCGGCGACCTGACCCTCCTCGGGCACAGCGAGAACCGTCTTCCCTCTTCCCCCGAAGAGGCGAAGCTGGAGCTTTTCCCGAATCGCAACGCGGGCCGCAACTACTGGATCGAACTGGATTATCCCGAATTCAGTTCCCTTTGTCCGGTGACCGGGCAGCCGGATACGGCCCATCTCACGATCCGCTACATCCCCGACGCTCTCTGCATCGAAACCAAGTCGCTGAAGTTCTACCTCGCCTCCTTTCGGAACCTGCCCTCCTTCAACGAGGATATCGTCAACCGCATTCTCGACGACATCGTTGCGGCCTGCTCGCCCCGGCGGCTGCTGGTGAAAGGTCGCTTTTCCCCCCGTGGCGGCATCCGGCTCACCGCAACGGCTTCGTATCCCGACGCTGGGCTGACCGATCCGGAATGAAAGTCATCGTCCTTGTGAGCGGCGGGATGGATTCCGTCACCGCGCTGTATGAAGCGGCGGCACATCTCGAAGTCGTGGCCGGGCTGAGTTTTGATTACGGTTCGAAACACAACGCCCGCGAACTGCCCTTCGCCGCGCACCACTGCGGGAAACTGGGGGTGAGGCACGAAGTGGTCTCGCTGGGGTTCATCAACGAGCTTTTTGCGAGCGATTTGCTCCGGAGCGGAGGCGAGATTCCCGAAGGCCACTACGAGGCGGAAAACATGAAACAAACCGTGGTGCCGTTTCGCAACGGGATCTTGCTGGCGGTCGCCGCCGGTTACGCCGAGAGCATCGGTGCGGAGGGCATCGTCATCGCGGCGCATTCCGGGGATCATGCGATCTACCCGGACTGCCGGGAGACGTTCATGGGTCCGATCAGTGAAGCGATTCGCGCGGGGACCTACGCCGGGATCGAGGTGCTGCGTCCCTTCATCGCGATGCGGAAAGAAGACATCGCTGTGACCGGGGCGAAAGGCGGCGTCGATTTTGCGATGACCTGGTCCTGTTACAAAGGGGGGCGGCTCCACTGCGGAAAATGCGGCACCTGCATCGAGCGGAAAGAGGCCTTCGCCCTCGCCGGTCTCGGGGACCCGACCGAATATGAGGCGGAGGGCGAAAGTTGAGGTGTATTTGCTTGAAGTTGCCGCCAAATCGTCTTTACTGGAATTATGAGCGATCAGGATACCCCGCCCCCGTTTGATGAGAATTCTCCGGCGCAGGACGCCACTCCTCCGGCACAGGAACCGGCGCAGGACGGCCCGCCTCCCATCGCGCCAACGGAACCGGCCGCAGGGGATCGCCTGACATCGCCTCCGCCGAGCGGGGGGATCGGTCTCGGTCAGGGCAAGCTCTCGCAATCCGACGAACGGACCATGGGGATGCTCGCCCACATCCTCGGCGGGGTGACGAATTTTGTCGGTCCCCTCATCATCTGGCTGATCAAGAAGGACGAAAGTCCCTTTGTGAACGATCAGGGGAAGGAGGCGCTGAATTTTCAGATCACGATAGCGATCGGCTATGTGGTGCTGATGGTGTTGAGCTTCGTCCCGCTGGTCGGATGCATCACTTCGCTCCTGATAATGGCTCTTTGGGTCGTGGGGCTCATTTTCGGCATTCTTGGCGGTCTCGAGGCGAACAAGGGGGGTGT
>CAYLJC010000174.1:4867-6223 GCA_964383345.1 uncultured Akkermansia sp.
TGCCCTGCGTCTGATCAACTGAGGTTTCTCCTTTCCGAACCGTCCACCGAGGCGACCGCGTGAAATTTTCCAAGCAGGGCCTCCTCGCCCTCAATCCACCCCAGCGCGCCGCGGCGGAGCAGATCCACGGTCCGGTCCTCATTCTCGCGGGGGCGGGCACGGGGAAAACGCGTGTCATCACCACCCGCATCGCCGGGATGGTCCATGACAACATTCCGCCGGGGCAAATTCTCGCGGTGACCTTTACCAACAAGGCCGCCAACGAGATGCGCGAGCGGGTTGGCACGATGATCGATCCGGAAGTGGCGGAACGGGTCACCATTTCCACCTTTCACAGCCTCTGCGTGCGCATTTTGCGAACCTGCATTGAGCGGCTCGGATACAAAAAAAGTTTTTCGATCTACACCCAGAGCGACCAGGTCGGTCTGCTCCGCCGCATCATCGTGCGCAAGATCGGCAAGGACGAGAGCCTCGACCCGAAGCTGGCCAACATGCTCATCAGCCAGGCCAAAAACACCGGCCAGCCGATCAGTGACCGGGAGGACTCGCTCATCAGTGAGGTCTACCGCAGCTACCAGCGCGAGTTGAAGCTGCTCAATGCGGTTGACTTCGACGACCTTATCATCCTGGCGGTGCGGGGTTTGCAGGAGAATCCCGACATCCGGCGCGAATGGCAGCGGCGTTTCCGTTACATCATGGTGGACGAGTTCCAGGACACCAATCATCTCCAGATGGATCTGCTCAAGCTGCTCGTCGGCGAGGAGCGCAACATCTGTGTCGTCGGCGACGACGACCAGAGCATCTACGGATGGCGCGGGGCCGACATCACCAACATCCTTGGATTTGAAAAATTTTTCCCGAACCCGACGGTGATCAAGCTGGAGGAAAACTATCGTTCGACCAACAGCATTCTCCGCCTCGCCAACAGCCTCATCCGGCACAATCTCCAACGCCGGGAGAAAACGCTCTGGAGCGGGCTCGGCGAAGGGGAAAAAACGCGTCTCGTGTCCATGCCCGACGCCGAGACCGAAGCCGATTGGGTCATCGGCGAACTGCTTGAGCGCCATCGCATCGGCGGTCGTCGCTACGACGACATGGCGATTCTTTTCCGGATGAACAGCCAGTCCCGCGTCATGGAGGAGAAGCTGCGGGAAAACGAGATTCCCTACAAACTCATCGGCGGGCAGTCCTTTTACGAACGTCGCGAGATCAAGGATATCCTCGCGTATCTCGCCCTCTTTCTCAATCACGACGACGATGTCAGCCTGCTGCGGGTCATCGCGACACCGCCGCGCGGGATCGGGGAGGGGACCATCGCCCTCGCGACGCAGTTCAGCATCGATCATCAGATCAGTG
>CAYLJC010000175.1:0-6220 GCA_964383345.1 uncultured Akkermansia sp.
GTTCCTGAACTCCACATTTTTATAGGGGTAAACGCTCTTCCAAGGATCAGTTTTGGCGATTAGTTCTTTTGGAACCCCGCGTTCTTCGCAATCCTTTCGGTGAATAGCTTTCTGTTTTTTGTAAAGGTCGGATATAGAATTCTGAAGCTCATCTATGGTAGCACCCTTCTCGTGAAGGGTGTTTACTAGCTCCAAAACCTCCGAACTCCCCGGTCGAGAGTTCCGAAACTTTGAAGGGTGCCCCTCAACCTCAGTTAGGTTCTTGGCAAAGCACTCGACATATTCGTGGTTTGTAGAATATAGCGGAGCATTGTTGCTCACCGTATCTTGTATCCAGATAATCTCCTCGACCCGGTTATTTACTCCAAAGGCCTGCTTAAACGCACCTACGAGGGAATCTCTCTCGATCTCACTGATGCTGCTTGTGGCCAACCCGTCTGACTTGAGCAATGGGGGCGTATATGTCAGCGTTTGAACGATGGCTGTAACCCAGCTCGAAGCCTTGTAGCTATCCTTATACTGAAAGCCGTCCTGCCCAGTATTATACGGAGGATCGATGTAGACCGTGTCAATCTTCTCCGCATAACGATCCTGCAACAGATTCAGCGCCTGAAAGTTATCTGAATGAATCAACAGGCCATCCAACTGCTCCTCCAAATCCTCCATCGCGCCGAGCAACTGCCACTTGAACCCGGGCGGATAGAACACGGTGTCGAGGGGAAGTGAGAAGTTTGAAGTGAGAAATCGCCTTGGCGCAGCCATTTTTTGAGGTCGTCGACTTGAGCTTCCTCGATGAAGCCGAGCTTGATCCACTCGTCGATCTGGCTTCGCATCTCGCCATCGTAGCGTCGGATCTTGGTGTCGAGATGCTCAAGAATCGTCGCCACCAGCCCTTTCTCATTTCTCACTTCTAATTTCTCACTTCTACTGCTTTCACTTTGGATAATTTTATCCAAAGTGAAACAGTAGTTCGTTTCGGTGACGTATTTCTTCTTCAGCCAGAGTTTTTTCTGGAAGTTTTCCAACTGGGCGAGGAAGCGGATGATGTGGCGGGCGATGGTGCGCAGGGCCTTGATGAGCCGGACCCGGGTGGTGAGGTAGTCGGTGCTTTTTTCATCGATGTCGTCGAGGTGCATGACCTCGTTCTTGATGTAGAAATCCAGCTCACCGCGCAGGAATTTCCCGAGCTGCTTGTGGATGAAGAAATCGGCCTCGTTCTTGCGGGTGTAGTTATTCAGGTGGCGGGTGATGAGGTTGTTCTTTGCGCCCTCCGGCGTGTGGGAGAGGGCGACGCGCCATTCGTCGCCCGGGAGCAGCTCGAGCAGGTGCTCGATCCAGGCCTTCGTCTCGGGCGCGGTGCGGGTCTTCTCCACGATCTTGAAGTGGAAGCCGATGACGAGCGCCTCCTTGCCCTCGGCGTCCTCGGCAAGCTCGATCCGGGGCGTGCCGTCGTCATCGAGGTCGAGGTGGAACTCGCGCTTGGCGTTGTTGTTGTTCAGCACCGGGTCCTGGCGCTCGCATTTGAACTGAATTCGCTTTCCGCCGAACTGCTCCGGCAGGGTAAAGGTGTAATCCTTCAGATCCTTGGAGGACTTGATGTAGTACTGGTCCTTGTTGGCCCAGTGGAGCATGACCTCCTCGCCCGAATACGGCACCGCGTAGGGTGCGTCGCCGGCTTTGATACGGCGCTTGGAGAGGAAGTCGGCCTCGTCGTAGTAGCGGGAAAAGAACTCGGTGAGGTGGGAGTAAATCTCCGCCTCGAGCTGGGCGTTGGCCTTTTCCCCGCCGGAATCGAGCTCCTCCTTCAGCGTCATCCACAGCTGTCCATCGCCGGAATCCTTGGCCGGGCCATCGACGAGCCCGCCGTTGGCGAAAGCAAGCTGGCCGTAGTTGGTCTTGATCTTCTCGGCGGTGGCCTCGAGCTGGCGCTCCAGTTCGACGGTATTCAGCTCCCCCATCTCGCGCTGGACGATTTTTTTCAAGGTCGGTGCACCGGGATCGTCGGCAGGCGCTTCGTCGAGCCCGAGAAAGATGCGGATGTGCTTCTGCCGGGCCTTGATGATGCGGTGGATGCCGAAGTCGAGGTCGGCTTTTTCCAATTCGAAGAGTTTCGAGAGCTGGGCGGCGAGTTTGGTGAATGGTTCGGACATGTTGCAAGTGGGAAGAAATTATTCGTCGAGCAGGAGGGCGAGGAATTCGTGGTGGATGAAAAGTTTTTCGCGGCCGATTTTTTCCTCTTCGAGGAGACCGGATGCGGAGAGCGCCTTGAGATAGGTGGACGCGGCCTGGCGTTTGGCGATGCCGGCCTCGACGAGATCGGCGATGCGGCAGTAGGGGTGGTGAAAGAGCACGTCGAGCAACTCGGCGGAATCCAGGGTGGGATGGGTTTTGCACAGCCAGGCCTTGGTGCGCTGGCGGAGCTGGCGAATGGCATCGATTTTCCGCCAGGTCCAGTCGGCGGATTCTTCGATGACTTCGAGCATGTAAAGGATCCACTCCTCCCAAGCCCCGTCACGGGTCACGGCGATGAGGCGGCGGTAGTAGTCCTCCTTGCGGCGGATGATGCCCCGGCTGTGATAGAGAATGGGCGAGCCGAGCAGGCCGCGCTCGACGAGGAAGAGCAGATTGAGGATGCGGCCGGTGCGGCCATTGCCATCGGTGAAGGGGTGGATGGCCTCGAACTGGTAGTGGGCGGCAGCGAGGATGACCAGTGGATCGAGGTCGTCATCCGTCTGGTGGAGAAACTGCTCCCAGTTGCGCAGCTTCTGGCGCAAGAGGTCTTCGCCTACGGGGGGGGTGTAGATGATCTCGCCGCTGCGCACATTTCCCAAGGCGGTTCCGGGAACGCGGCGGACCCGCATCTCCTTTTGTTTGATCACGGAGCAAATGGCCTCGGCCGTGGCGGTGGAAAGCGGACGGTCGCCGAGGGAGTCGAACCCCTCGCGCAGCGCGCGGCGGTAGTGGAGCGCTTCCTTGGTCGCCGGGTCGGTCTCGGGGCGGGCGAGGGCATCACTGCGGAAGAGGCGGTCGGTGGTGGTGACGATGTTCTCGATTTCGGAACTGGCACGCGCCTCCAGCAACGGCATGATGTGGATGAGCAGCTCTTTGTTGGGCAGAAACTCGGCGGATTGGTTGACCTTTTCCAGCGTGGTGCGGGAGCGGATGCACTGCTTGAGCACCCGGGGCGTCTCCAGCTCGACCGCAGGCGGAAGCGTGGGCAAATCGTTGTAGGGGCTCGCTGGAATCCAAGACATGATGAAAAACCTTCAATTGATCGACACGTTCGGAACATGTGTCGATCCCGCCGTCATATCAAGACAATGTGTTGAAAATTTAACAAAAAATCGACATATCCTCTCGATCGATGTGTTTTCTGTCCATCCATGGACCAAAAGTCCCCTTGTCATGACTTGTCTTTGATTTCGAACTTCAGGTCGAAATGAACGAGTTCGCTTTGCCCCTGGCTGAGCCTCGATTCGAGCGAGGAAATGAGCTGGTCACGCTGATTCTCGATGTCGTCTTCGATGTCGTCGATATCGCGGCGGGCGCGACGGTTCCGCTTTTCGGCGCGGCGAATCTCCTCTTGGAGTCGGTGCTGCTCCTCCAGGGTCTCGGCTTGGCGAGCCTGATTTCGCAGGGAGCGAATCTCGCCCTTCACTTGGACGAGTTCTTCCTCGGCCGCCCGGATCTTGTCGTCGGCCCAGCGGTCGATCTGTTCGGTGGCCCGGCGGAAATGCCGGTTGTTGCGCTCAATGGACTGGCTCAGCGTCCCCTCGCGATGGCGGCGGGACTCGGCGGCGAGACGTTCGGCGTGGATATTCGGGATCGTCGCCGGGTCGCTGGCGATGCAGGTGCAGGCGAGCAATCGTTCGGCGGTCTCGGGATCGAGCGAGAGGCCGGGTTGGCCGTTCTCTTCCAGATGGGCGGTGACGAGAAGGAATCGCTCGGTCTCGTAGGAATTCACGGTCAATTGATGAAGTCGGAGGTAACCGGACTTTCCGCGCAGTGGTTCCAACTGCGAAATCTTCGTGGGATGGGCGTCGAGATCGAAAGTGAGCGAGGCGGCGGGGGTATCGAGGCCCTTCCCCTCGTTGACGACGTATTCGCCGAGCGGATGAGTGAGGCGAAAGAGGTAGTGGGAAGTCGGCAGCGATGAAGCCGATACCGCCCCGTGACGGTGGCGGGAAATGAGGTGGTAGGTGCCGCGCGGGGCCTTGGCGGTGAGCGTTTTCCTCAGGGTAAAGGCGAGCTTTTTTTCGTGCCAGTCGGCGGCTTCGGCGATGATGTGGCGGCTGAGCTGCCAGAATTGGCGGGCGATGCGATCGAGCCGCAGTTCGGCTTCGGCGAGCTCTAGTCTGAGACGTTGGTGGACATCCTCGTCGAAATGATCGAGCAGGGCCTCGCGGGTGTCAGCGAGGCGAGCTTCAATCTGCTCCTTGAGTTCGTCCTGAAGCTGGTTGAAGGCTGCCTCGATTTCCGTAGGGGTGCGGCAGGTCTGGTAGATGGACAGGACGCGCTTTTCGAAATCGACTCCGCTCTCGATCACACCGAGAATCTCGTCCGAAGCACCGAATACGTCGTCGAAGAGACGGAATTTTTCGGCAAGGAGTTGGTGGACCCGGCGGTCGGCGTGGTTGCGGGTGTTCAGGAAATTGATGACGACCACGTCGTGCTTCTGTCCATAACGGTGGCATCGCCCGATGCGCTGCTCGACGCGCTGGGGATTCCACGGCAGGTCGAAATTGATCACCAGCGAGCAGAACTGCATGTTGACACCCTCCGCGGCGGCCTCGGTGGCTATCAGGATGGTGCCGTGGTCGCGGAAGTGCTCGACGAGGGCGGTGCGGATGTCGATGGCACGCGAGCCGGTGGTCCGGTCGGTGTCGGCGTTTTTCTGCAGCCACTGTTCGTAGATGGCCTTGGCCGCGGCGTCGTTGTTGGAACCGTTGAAGAGGATGACTTTGCCTCGATAGCCATTTTCCTCCAGAAAAAGGGCAAGAGCGTCCTGGGTGCGACGAGATTCGGTGAAAATGAGGGCGCGCTCCAATGGCCTGTCTCCTTGCAATCCCAATTCTTGCATCTTACCGAATCCTACGCGGAGTGCCGCGAGCAATTCTTTCGTCTTCGTTTCGATGGAGATCCGCAAGCCCTGCTTGATGAGCTTCTCCAGTTCCTCGATCTCGCCGGTAAGCGCGGTGATGCTGATCTGCGGGAGTTCGGCGATACGTTCCTCTTGTGCTTCGGCTTCGGTGAGCTGGTCGAGGAGTTCGTCCAGCAGATCACTTCCGCATTCCTCGTCGGCGGTGAGGTCGTCGATGAGATGAACGTGCGGATTTTTTCCATCACGCAGATCGTGGAGTCCGCGTAGCAGCGACTGGAGTGTGCCGAGGATGGCTTCGGTCGATGAAGCGAGCAGTTTGCGCAAGATGAGCACGAGCAGGTGACGCCGGCTCTCCGGCAGGCAATAGAGATCATCGCGCTGGATGAACTCGGAGACTTCATCATAGAAGGCCTGCTCTTCATCGGTCGGCTCGAAGGGATGCGTCAGCGCCTTGCGTTCCGTGTAGCTGATGTATTCGGTGACATTGCGGCGCAGGGTTCGCTTGCAAAAATGGCGGAGGCGCTGCCGCAGGTGGTCAAGATCGCCACCCGCGCGCATGTACTGGGTGGAGAAGGCCACCCGCTCGCCGAAGATGTTCTCATCGATGAGGGTGGCTAGCCCGTAGATTTCCAGCAGCGAATTCTGCAAGGGAGTGGCGGTGAGGAGGATTTTCTTCCTGTCTTCAAGCGCGTAGCGGATGCCTTGGCCGGTTTTGTTGCTGGGACGGTGGCAGTTGCGGAGCTTGTGCGCCTCGTCGATCACGGCGAGATCGAGCGGGATGCTGCGGATTTCGTCCTGATGGCGATTGGCGAAAGCGTAGGAGCAGATGAGGATCACCTTCGCATCGAAAGGTCGCGGATTTCCATCCTTTTTCAGCTTCCGGTAGGCGGGCGTGTCGAGAACCCGGCACGGGAGATGGAATTTCTCCTGCAATTCCAAGGCCCACTGTTTGCGTATCGAAGCGGGGCAGATGATGAGGATGCGGCGTTTCTTTTCCGCCCAGAGCTGGCAGAGAACCAGACCAGCCTCGATGGTTTTCCCGAGACCGACTTCATCGGCGAGTATGACGCCTTTGGAGAGGGGGGATTGAAGCGCGAACAGAGCCGCTTCGATCTGGTG
>CAYLJC010000176.1:0-6179 GCA_964383345.1 uncultured Akkermansia sp.
GCGGAAGCGGGGCTGGGTCCAGCGGATCACGATAAAAAACAGGATGACGCCGATCACTTTGGTGAAATAAACGCCGATATGGATGAGTCCGTGCCACCAGGGGACGGCGGCGTCGACGGAGGCGGGGGCGAGCCAGCCGAAGGGCAGGCTCCAACCGCCGAAGAAAAGGGTCACGGCAAGTCCGGAGCCGATGATCATGGCGGCGTATTCGCCGAGGAAGAAAAGGGCGAATTTCATCGAGCTGTATTCGGTGTGGTAGCCGGCGACCAGTTCGGTTTCACATTCGGGAAGGTCGAAGGGAAGGCGATTGGTCTCCGCGAACATCGAGGTCATGAAGATGACGAAGGAAATGAAGAGGGGGATTGCGAGGACAAGACCTTTCAGGCTGAGTCCTTCGCCCCAGAGCGGAAGGAGCGCCCAGCCGTTGAGGGCCTGCTCCTGCACGATGCGACCAAGGTTCAGCTCTCCGTAAATCATGATCAACGGGATGATGGAGAGACCGAGGGAGATCTCGTAGGAGATCATCTGGCTGGTCGAGCGCACCCCGCCGAGGAAGGAATATTTGGAATTCGAGGACCAGCCCGCGAGAACGATGCCGTAGACGGTCAGGGAGGAAATCGCGAAGACAAAGAGCGGTCCGACGTCGAGGTCGGCGATGACCATTTTTTCCCCGAAAAGGCGGCTCCCGAAGGGAATCACCGCGCTGGTGAGCAGGGCCGGCACCATGGTGAGGGCGGGGGCCAACCAGAAGTAAAACTTGTTCACGTGGGCCGGGGTGAAATCCTCTTTGAGGAGGAATTTGATCCCGTCGGCGACGGCCTGGAGCAGGCCGAAGGGGCCGACCCGGTTGGGTCCGACGCGGTCCTGGATCGCGGCGCTGACGCGACGTTCCGCCCACACCGACATCGCCACCATGGGCAGTGTCACGAGGAAGACAAAGACCACGATCTTGATGACGGCTGCGATGATGATGTGCCAATCCATTGAAAAATAAGGGGGTCAGCCGACGATGAGGCCCGAGGCGATGCGTTCTTTTTCGCGTTCGAGAAGCGGGATGGTCACCCCGGTATCGAGGAGGGGGAGTCCGAGATCTCCGATTTGACCCCAGGTGAGTCCGGCGAATGCCTCCACCTCGGCGGTGAGCTGTTTGAAAATATCGGTCACGGAATAGATCCCGTTGCCGCCGCCGGTGGCCAGGATGAGGTCGCGCACGATTTCCCACGGTTCGAAGGTCTGGCCGGGGGCGTCGACGGCTTTGTTGAGGCGCTGGAGGCGGCCGGTGGCATTGATCATGGTGCCCGATTTCTCCGCCCAGGAGGCACCGGGGAGGACCACGGTGCTCGCGTCGGCGTTGGCGTTGGCGAGCGGGGAGGTGGAGAGGAGAAAGTCGAGTTTGCCGAGCAACTCGGGAGAGAAACCGGCTTCGTCGACGATGTTTTCCTGGAGAACGAGGAGTCCTTTGATGCGGCCTTCTTCGATGCCACGCCGGATCGCCTCGATCCCCGAGCCGGGCTCTTCCAGTCCGAGGATGAGCTTCACCCCGTTGGTATTGGGATTGCGGTCGGCGGAGATGAGGTAGCCGTCGGCTTCGCCGGTGCGGGCGACGGTGTCGAGGTGACCGGCTTTGAGTTGCGTGGCGAGTCGCTTGACCAGGAGCAGTTCCTCGTTGGTCATCCGCGCCGATGCGATCACCGCGATCTCGCCGCCCTTGAGAACGGAAAGCCGGTCGGCGGTGGTTGCGAGGGCTTCGCTCCAGGTGGCGATGCGGTGGTGTTCGTCGTCTTTCACGAGAGGATCGGTGAGGCGGGCTTCGCTGTCGATCCAGTGAAAGTTGAGGCGGTGCGAGTCGGGCATCCAGTCCGAGTTGACTTCGTTGTTTTGCCGCGGAGTGATGCGGTAAATTTTGTTCTGGCGGGAAAAAACGGTGATGTTGCAGCCGGTCGCGCAGTTGGTGTCGATGGTAGGGGTCTCGCGCATGAACCACACCCGCATCTGGAAGCGGAAGTCGTTCGAGGTGAGTGCGCCGACGGGACAGATGTCAACGGTGTTGAGCGAGTAGTTGTTGGCCAGTTCGTGGCCCGGATGGACCGTGAGGACGGTGTGGCTGCCGCGGTCGGTGAAGCCGAGGACCGGATCATCGGCGATCTCGTCGGTGAAACGAATGCAGCGGCTGCACATGATGCAGCGTTCGTCGTCGAGGCGGATGCGGGGACCGACATCGACGTTTTTTGGTTTTTTGACTTTTTGTTCACGGAAGCGGGATTCGCCTTTGCCGTGTTCGACACTGAATTCCTGCAGGGTGCATTCGCCGGCCTGATCGCAGATGGGGCAGTCGAGGGGATGGTTGGCGAGGAGGAATTCCATGACCCCCTTGCGGCATTCTTCGGTGAGGGGACCGGTGGTGCGGATGCCCATGTTCGGCCCGACGGTGTTGGCGCAGGCGATGACGGGACGGGGCATCCAGGAAATGGGGAGGTGGCCGTCCTCGTCGGGTTCGGGAGCATCGGCTCCGGGAGCGGGACGCGGCGGCAGGCCCATTTCGACGAGGCACATGCGGCAGTTGCCGGGCGAGGTCAGCTTGGGATGGTAGCAATAATGCGGCACCTCCACGCCAGCCTGACGGCAGGCTTCGATCATCCGCGTTCCCTTGGGGAAGCGGTGCCACACACCGTCGATTTGAACGTCCACGAGATCTGTTTTTGCTTCGCTCATCTCAAAGGCCGGCGGCGGCGGTCAGGGTTTCGGCGTTGACGATGGCGCCCTCCAGCTCGGGGCGGGTGGAGGAGGTCAGTTCGTCGCGGAATTTTTCGATAAAACTCTCGGTCGGCCAGGAGCAGGCTTCCCCGAAAGCGCAGATGGTGCGACCGTCGATATTTTTGGCCACGCCGTAGAGGGTGTCGATGTCGCTCGGAGAGGCTTGCCCCGCGACAATGCGATCGGTGATTTTTTTCATCCAGAGGGAACCTTCGCGGCAGGGGGTGCACTGGCCGCAGGATTCGTGGGCGTAAAAACCGTTGATGTTGTTCAGCACCCAACTGATGGAGCGGCTGTCGTCGATGACAATGACGCCGCCCGATCCGGCCATGGAGCCGCAGGCGGCGAGGGTGTCGAAATCCATGGGGATCTCATCGAGGGTCAGTTCGCGGGCGTTGTCGCCGCGTCCCACGGTGTAGACATCGCCGGCCCGGAGGACCTTGGCGGAGGATCCTCCGGGAATGACCGCCTTGAGGCTGCGGCCCGGTTTGAGTCCGCCGCACATTTCGTTGATGACTTCTCCCAAAGTGACCTTGCCGACTTCGACTTCGAAATAGCCGGGCTTTTGCACATCCCCGCTCACGCAGAGGATGCGGGTGCCGGTGTTGTTGGGAGTGCCGGTTTTGGCCCAGGCCTCGGCCCCGATTTCGAGGATGTGTTTCACGTGGCAAAGGGTCTCCACGTTGTTCACGATGGTGGGGCAGAGATAGAGTCCCATCGCGGCGGGGAAATAGGGCGGCTTGATGCGCGGGTAGGGCCGTTTGCCTTCGAGGGATTCAATCAGGCCGGTTTCCTCTCCGCAGATGTAGGCCCCGGCCCCGCGGTGAACGTAAATGTCGAGATCAAAGCCCGAACCCTGGATATTTTTGCCGAGGAATCCCTTTTCGTGCGCCTCGGCGATGGCCTTTTCCACGATGACGGCCGCTTCGGGAAATTCCTCGCGGATGTAGACGTAGGCGAGGTTCGCCCCGACGGCGAAGCAGGAGATGGCCATGCCCTCGAGGAGCTGGTGGGGGTCCTGATGGAGAATGTAGCGGTCTTTGAAAGTGCCGGGCTCGGATTCGTCGGCGTTGCAGATGAGATAGACCGGCTTGGTGTTGGTCGGGGGGATGAAACCCCATTTCACCCCGCAGGGGAAACCGGCACCGCCGCGTCCGCGCAGGCCGGACTGCTTGACCGCGTCGATGATTTCCTGACGGGGGAGCTGGAGCGCTTTTTTCCACTGTTCGTAACCGCCCTCGTTCAGGTAAGTCGCGAGGGAGGTGTCCCAGCCTTCGCGGTCGATGTTGCGGAAGACGACCCGGTGCTCTTTGGGGTGCGGCTCGCGGCCGCTTTTGTAGGAAATGCCGCTCATCACTTGGAATACTGGCTGAGGAGACTGTCCGCATCGGAGACGGTCTCGTGAAAATCATCGTTGACCATGCAGACCGGACCGAAGCCGCAACTGGCGAGACATTCGGAGAACTCGATGCTGTATTTTCCATCCGGACTCACCGCGACGGGATGGTGGTGGGTCACCCCGGAGCGGTCGATCCCGGTTTTTTCACAAAGCGAGTCCATCAGTTCGTAGCTGCCGGCCATGGCGCAACTGAGGGTGCGGCAGACGCGGATGTGATATTTGCCGGGGGCCTCCTGGTGAAAGCCGGGGTAAAAGGTGACCACTTCGAGGACCTTGATGGGTTCGAGTTCGAGCTTGGCGGCGGTCCATTCGACCGCTTCTTCGGAGATGTGGCCAAAGTGGTGCTGCAGCAGGTGGAGCACCGGGAGGACGGCGGAGCGCTTGCTCACCGGGTAATGGGTGATGCGCTCATCGATCTCTTTTTCCAGTTCGGTGGGAACAGCGAGTGACATGGTGACGGGTGATACGGAAAGGGGTGGGCAAGCTCAACGATCACATTCTCCCATGACAAAATCGAGGCTTCCGAGGATCACGACGGTATCGCTCATCATGCAGCCCTCGAGCAGCTTGGGCAGGATGCTGAGATTGACAAAGGAGGGGGCGCGGATTTTGAGGCGGTAGGGGACTCCGCCGCCTTTGGAATGGATGTAAAAGCCGAGTTCACCCTTGGGGTTTTCCGCCCCGAAATAGACCTCGCCGGGAGGGGCGTCGATGCCTTCGGTGACGAGGATGAAATGGTGGATGAGTTCCTCCATGCTCATGAGGACCTTGTCCTTTTGCGGGAGGAAAGTTTTGGAATCGGCCACGTTGATGGGGCCGTCGGGCAGACCGGCGACGGCCTGACGCAGGATGCGGACGCTCTGGCGCATTTCCTCCATGCGGACGAGGTAGCGGTCGTAGCAGTCCCCGACCGATCCGACCGGGATGTCGAACTGGTAGCGATGGTAATCGAGGTAGGGGTTGGCCTTGCGGAGGTCGTGATCGACGCCCGAGCCACGCAGATTCGGCCCGCTGAGTCCCCAGGCGATGGCGTCTTCCCGGGAAATGACCCCGATGTCACGGGTGCGGTCGAGGAAGATTTTGTTCCGCGTCAGCAGGGTGTCGACTTCGTCGAGGGAAATGAGGAATTCGTCGCAGAAGGTGAGAAGCTGGTCGGTGAAACCCTCGGGCAGGTCGCGGATCTGGCCTCCGACGCGGGTGTAGCTGGTCGTGAAGCGCGCCCCGGTGAGCAGCTCGCAGAGATTGTAGATGGTCTCGCGCTGGGTGAAGGTGTAGAGGAAGACGGTCATCGCCCCCACGTCCATGGCGTAGGCGCCGATGCCGAGGAGGTGGGCGGAAATGCGGGCCATTTCGCAGCAGATCGTGCGGATCGCCTGACCGCGGGGCGGCAGTTCCCAGCCCATCAGCTTTTCCACCGCGAGGGCGTAGGCGACGTTGTTGGCGAGGGGGGCGAGGTAGTCGAGCCGGTCGGTGTAGGGGACAAACTGGTTGTACTGCATGTTCTCGGCGATCTTCTCGTCGCCGCGATGCAGGTAGCCGACATCGGGGTCGGCCTTGGTGATGATCTCGCCGTCGAGCTCCATAACGATGCGGAGCACCCCGTGGGTCGCGGGATGCGAGGGCCCCATGTTGAGGACGAGTTTTTCGCCGACGAGATCTTCGGTGGTCTGCTGATACCCAGCCGTCTCCGCCGCGCGGGCGGCTGAGTCCTGAACTTCAATTTCCCGGGTTGTGGTCGGCATGGCGTTTTTTCTTTCCCCAGGATCAAGGGGAGTGTTTCTGACCCCGGAATTTCTGACTCCGGGCGCAAAGGGAGTGCAGCAAATTTTCGACTATCGGTGCGCGTTTTTCGAGGGTCAAGGGGACTTTGTGAAATATTTCACAAAGTATTTCCCGGCGCGGTGCGTTGTGGCGTGACAAAGGGCGGGAAAGTCGATTCCGCTCGCTTCCTTCTGCGAGAGGGTGCAAAGTGTGAATCATGGAAAATCATAAGACGATTGCGAAGGACGGAGCGAAAAAGCGCAGC
>CAYLJC010000177.1:0-6134 GCA_964383345.1 uncultured Akkermansia sp.
CTCTACACCGAGCTGACCGTGGAGCAGAACCTCGTGCTCCACGCGCGCCTCTTCCACGTCGAGGAGCGGGACATCCCCTCGCGGGTGCAGGAAGCGGCCGAGCGCTTTGGCCTGGAGCAGGTCAGGGACGCGCTGCCGGACAACCTGCCTCTCGGCATCCGCCAGCGCCTCTCGCTGGCCGTGGCCATGGTCCACCAGCCGGAGATGCTGATCCTAGACGAACCGACCTCGGGCGTCGATCCCATCGCACGCGACAATTTCTGGAGGCTGATGGTCGATCTCTCCCGTCGGGACAAGGTCACGATCTTCATCTCCACCCACTTCATGAACGAGGCGGCGCGCTGCGACCGGATCTCGCTCATGCACGCGGGCAAGGTCCTGATCAGCGACCAGCCGGAGGAGATCGCGCGCCAGCGCGGGGCCAAGAACCTGGAGGAGGCCTTCATCGCCCACCTCGAGGAAGCGGAGGCGGCCATCCACCAGCCGGATCCGCCCGGCGAAGCGTCGGCGGCGGAGCCTCAGGAAACTCACGCGTCCCCGCAACACTCCTCCGGCAAGGGCTTCAGCCTGCAGCGTTGCTACAGCTACATGTGGCGCGAGGCCCTGGAGCTGCAGCGCGACCCCGTCCGCGCCACCCTCGCCATGGTCGGGACGGTGATCCTCATGTTCATCATGGGTTTTGGCATCAGCATGGACGTGGAGAACCTCACCTACGCGGTGCTCGACTACGACCAGACCACCCTCAGCCACAACTACGCCCTGAACCTCTCCGGCTCGCGTTATTTCACCGAGAAAGCCGCCCTCCTCGATGACAGCGACATGGACCGGCGGCTGCGGTCGGGCGAACTCAGCCTGGCCCTGGAGATCCCGCCCGGCTTCGCCCGGGACGTGCAGCGCGGAACCCCCGCGCAGATCGGCGCGTGGGTGGACGGCTCCATGCCGCAACGGGCCGAGACGGCTCTCGGCTATGTCCAGGGCATGCACCAGGCCTGGCTGACCGACATGGCCACGCGGAATCTGGGACAGGCCGTCGCGCCGACGAGCACGGTCGAGGTGCGCTTCCGCTACAATCCCGATGTGAAAAGCCTTCCCGCCATGGTTCCCGCCGTCATCCCCATGCTGCTGCTCATGATCCCGGCGATGCTCACCGCCCTCTCCGTCGTGCGGGAAAAGGAACTCGGATCCATCGTCAATCTCTACGTCACCCCGGTCACCCGCAGCGAATTCCTCCTCGGCAAGCAGCTGCCCTACGTCCTCCTCGGACTGCTGAACTTCCTCCTCCTCTGCCTGCTCGCCGTTTTCGTCTTCGACGTCCCCATCAAGGGCAGCTTTCCCACACTTGCCCTCGCCGCGACCCTCTACGTCATCATCGCCACAGCCATGGGCCTGCTCGCCTCGCTCTTCACACGCAGCCAGATCGCCGCCATGTTCATCGCCATGATCGGCACCATCATTCCCGCGGTGCAGTTCGGGGGCATGACCACCCCCGTCTCCTCCCTCGAAGGAGCGGGCGCCCTCATCGGCAAGATTTATCCCACCTCGCACTTCCTGACCATCAGCCGGGGCGTCTTCAACAAGGCCCTGGGTTTCGCCGACCTGCACGCCTCCTTCTGGCCGCTCCTCATCACCGTGCCCGTCCTGATGGGGTTGGCCATCACCCTGCTGAAGAAGCAAGACTCCTGAAGCCATGTCCCGCCACCTCGCCAACATCTACCGGCTCGGGATCAAGGAACTCTGGAGCCTGGCGCGCGACCCCGCCATGGTCGTCCTCATCGCCGTGAACTTCACGTTCATGGTCTACATCTCCGCAACCGGCTTGCCGGAGACGCTGCACAAGGCCCCCATCGCCATCGTCGATGAAGACGTCTCCCCCCTTTCCACCCGCATCATCGCCGCGTTTTACCCACCCCACTTCACCCCGCCGGCCCTCGTCGAACGCCACGAGGTCGATCCCGGGATGGACGCCGGCCGCTACACCTTCGCCCTCAACCTCCCGCCCAATTTCCAGCGCGACGTCCTCGCGGGACGCTCGCCGCAGATCCAGCTCAACGTCGATGCCACCCGCATGAGCCAGGCCTTCACCGGCAGCAACTACGTGCAGCAGATCGTCACGGGCGAAGTCAACGCCTTCGTCAACCGCTACC
Source organism: uncultured Akkermansia sp. (assembly GCA_964383345.1). Classification (GTDB taxonomy): domain Bacteria; phylum Verrucomicrobiota; class Verrucomicrobiia; order Verrucomicrobiales; family DEV007; genus Arctic95D-9. Next base: position 2,145 of record CAYLJC010000177.1, read on the forward strand.
GCGAGAACGTCGTTCCCCCCGTGGCCATCGCCGTGCGCAACCGCTTCAATCCCAACCTGGAGCAGTCGTGGTTCGGCGCCCTCATGCAGATCATCAACAACGTCACCATGCTCTCCATCGTCCTCTCCGGCGCGGCCCTCATCCGCGAGCGCGAGCACGGCACCATCGAGCACCTCCTCGTCATGCCGGTGACTCCAGCAGAGATCATGATCTCCAAGATCTGGTCGATGGGGAGCGTCGTCATCGTCGCCGCCACCTTCTCGCTGCTGGTGGTCGTCCAAGGCATCATGCACGTGCCCATCCAGGGTTCCCTCCTTCTTTTTATCGTCGGCTGCGCCCTGAACCTCTTCGCGACGACCTCTATGGGAATTTTCCTCGCCACCATCGCCCGCACCATGCCCCAGTTCGGCCTGCTCCTGATGCTGGTCCTCATGCCCCTGCAGATGCTCTCGGGGGGCATGACCCCGCGGGAAAGCATGCCGGAATTCGTCCAGCACATCATGCTTGGAGCCCCCACCACCCATTTTGTGGAACTCGGCCAAGCCATCCTCTACCGCGGGGCCGGGATCGAGGTCGTCTGGCGGCCCTTCGCCTGGCTCGCGGCGATCGGGGCGGTCTTCTTCGCCTTTGCCTTGGCTCGCTTCCGCAAGACGATCACGGAGATGGCCTGATCACCGGACCACTCCGGCCAGAAACGTCACGCCCGGCCCCACCCTGAAGACAGTCCTTGCTGCTAGGAATTGCTGCTAGGAATTCGCTTTTCAGCCCCTCGGCTCCCTTCCCGCCGAAGGCCCGGGGTCGGTGGGGGTTCGGGGGGAGGTAGGGGGCGTTCAGGGCCATCGCAGGCAAGAGCCTGCCCGATTTGGCCGGATGAGTCAACGATTTTCCGCCGGATTCTGCGATTTGGGGAGGAAACGCCCAAAAATCTGGATCCCTGGGCACGACTGGCCGCTCCCGTTTGATTCCGGCTTTGAAAACAAACGGGTTACTGAGGTGTGGCGAACCAGGATTTCTCAGTTCGCCCCGGAAACGGCCCACTCCTCCTCGGGGAAGGGATCGGGGGCGTCCAGGACGAGGCGGCGTCCGTCGCCGAGATCAAGCTCGGGCGCGATCCAGGCTGGGTCGGTCTCCGCCCACCGATCAGGTCCAAACTCCTCGAAGTCGTCGCGCCAGATCGCGTGAGGCGGCACCTCGATCGGCTCCATCGTATCGATGTCGAAGGGCGGTCCGGGAGGGGGCGGCAATGCGATGAGTGCCTCCCAAAGTCCATGTAATCGCAAGAAGAACTCCACCTCGTCCCTGCGAATCATCGTTCCCACCGCCTTCATCGTTCCGGGGCAGCAGGGACACTTGTGCGGATCCTCGCCCCAGACCTTCATGATGAGGTCCCGCCAGAGGGGGCGGAGCGCCCGGCCGCTCCGTGGTTCCGGCGCAGGCAGGATGAACAAAGTCCCAAGTGGAGTCACTTCCTCCCGCTCGGGTCGCAGCGCGTCGGCCATTTCCGGTCTCCGCCTCCCGGCCTTTGCCGCCATTCCCCGGCTTTTGTTGGAGTAGAGGCCGTAGTATCTCACGGTTTGCTGCCCTTTCGGCGGGATGTGCTCGACGGTCGCAGCCAGAAAATCGACGGCCTCGAAGATCTGGAAATTGCGCTTGGTGTGCCAGCTTCGCTTGGAGCGGTAGATGACGTTGCCGGTCGATTCGTTCCAGGTGATTTTTTCGAGGGAGAAGGGAGCGCGGAGCAAGTACTCGGCGAGGCGTTTCCGCCCTTCTACATCGTGCGACGCGACGGGTTTCTCCCCGGCATCGAGGCTGAAGCCGCTGTGGGTCCAGGAGAGGAGTTGGCGGAGCTTCTTCTCGCTGATGAGCTTTTCCCGACGAAGCAGGGCGAGGAAACGGTGGCGGAAAACCTCGGCGAGCGGTTCGAGGCTTTCCACGGGCAGGACGTGGAAGCGTCCCTCGCGGTCCACCAATCCCGAGGCGGCGAGGACGTGGAGGTGGGGATGGAAGTTGAGATAGTCCCCGAAGGTCTGCACGGCGGCGACGGCGGCGAGTTGGCCGTCGGGCAGGTCGAGGCGGGCACGCATCCAGTCTCGGAGGCTCTCGATGGCGGTGATGAAGAGATGATCGAGGAGCTTTCGTCGTTTGCGGAAAATGCCGCGCAGGGGTTTGGGCATGGTGAATACGAATTGCCGGTGCGGCACCTCGAAGCAGAGGACGCGGGCGATCCAGTCGCCGGTCGAGCGGACTTTGCGCTGATGACAACTCGGGCAGAAGTGCCGGGTTTTGCAGGTGAAGGCGAGGAGCCGCTCGTGTCCGCAGTCAGGGCATTGGAGGCGGGTGAAGCCGGCGGCGAGGTCGCCGCAGCGGTGAAACTGCCGGACGACGGTGACGGCATCGGAACGGAGGGGGCCGTGGATGGCGCGGTGGCGGCTTTCGTAGCCTGCAACGAAATCGGACCAGCAGCAGTGGACGATCTGCCAGAGGGGCGAGGCGCGGGGACGGCGGGGGCGGTAGACGGAGGGCATGATAGCTGTTCTCGCGAACAGTTATCATGAAGACAGGTAACTACAAAGTGGAAATCCCACATCGCGCGGTCCGCCCCCCTTCACATCCCACCAGATTCGGCTCACATGGCATGGCAGGCAGGATGTCCGCCCTACGGCACAGGCTGGAAGCCTGTGTTGCACGCCTATTCCAATATTCACTCCTCCAAATTCGGCCCCAGCCACCTCTCGGCGTCTTCCATCTTCATGCCCTTGCGCGCGACGTAGGCTTCCAACTGGTCGCGGCCGATCTTGCCCACCCCAAAATACCGCGCCGCTTCGTTGAAGAAATAGAGTCCGCTGACGCTCGGGCCGGGGAACATGGCGTAGCTGCTGGTCAGTTCGATGCCGACCTTGTCTTTGACATCGAGGAGCTTCCACAAGGTATCCTTTTCGGTGTGGTCGGGGCAGGCGGGGTAGCCGGCGGCGGGGCGGATGCCGCGGTAGCGTTCTTTGATGAGATCTTCGACGTCGAGATTCTCGTCGCGTCCGAAGCCCATGAAGGTCCGCACCTTGCGGTGGAGCAACTCGGCGAGGCCTTCGGCGAAGCGGTCGGCGAGGGCCTGGATGATGATGGCGGTGTAGTCGTCTCCGGCGTCGCGGAAGGTCTTGGCGTAGTCCTCGACCTCGTTGCCGGCGGTGACGGCGAAGGCACCGAGGTGGTCGGGCCGTCCGCTCTCGAGGGGGGCGACAAAGTCGGCCAGGCTCTGGAAGGGGGTGCCGGGTTTCACTTTTTCCTTTTGCTGGCGGAGGAAGTGGAAGGTGGTCAGGATCTCGTCGCGCGATGCGTCGGTGAAGAGTTGCACGTCCTCGCCGGTGGAGGCGGCGGGCCAGACCCCCCAGACGGCGCGGGCGTGGGCCCGCTCGTTGGCGATGAGTTCGTCGAGGATGCGGCGGGCGTCGTCGTAGAGTTTGCTGGCGACTTCGCCGTGCTCGGGGTGTTGGAGGATCTTGGGGAAGACACCGCGCAACTGCCAGGAGTGGAAAAAGGGCGACCAGTCGAAGACCTCGGCGATTTCGGCGAGGGGGACGGGATCCCAAAGGTGGGTGCCGATGGATTCCGGCACGGCGATGTCGGCGGCGGCCCAATCGACCTGGAACTTCTGCGCACGGGCTTCCTCGTAGGGAATGTAGACGGCGGTGGATCCCTTGTTGGCGTGGAGCTCGCGGTCGGCCTGCTGTTTGGCGGCGTGCTCGGCGAGGAAGGTCTCGCGGAGGTTCTCGGAGAGGAGGGAGTTGCAGACGCCGACGACGAGGGAGGCGTCGATGACGTGGACGACGGGTTGGGAGAAATGCGGGGCGATTTTGATGGCGGTGTGGGCGCGGGAGGTGGTGGCGCCGCCGATGAGGAGGGGCAGGGTCACCCCACGCTTTTCGAACTCCTTGGCGTTGTAGATCATCTCGTCGAGGGAGGGCGTGATCAGTCCGCTCAGCCCGATGAAGTCGG
>CAYLJC010000178.1:0-6118 GCA_964383345.1 uncultured Akkermansia sp.
GCCTTTGACCAGATCACCGAACCAGATTGCGAAGGTGGACCGGTTGAAACCGAAGCGTTCCTCCAGTCCGAAGGTGTCGTAGATCTCAAAGGGGAGATGGAGCACACGCAGCGCCACGACAAGAGCGCCGATATACAGCACTCCCGTGACAACGGGTCCCTGGCCGTAGCCGCGCACCTTTTCATCGAGCCAGTCAAAACCGCCGAACCACCAGAAGATCAAGAGCGCCACCAGCGAAACAATGCCCTCGCCGATGCCGAGAACCGTCTTGGCGCGGGTGTAGTCCTGTGATCGCGCGTAGGTTTCCTCGTCGATGAGCCCGCGAAAAGCCGTCGGGATTTCCGATCCGAGCGACTTCAGGTTGAGCAGCGTCGCGAACAGATCGATTTTCCAGAGAATCACGAGGGCGAGAACGATGGCGAGAAACCAGCCGTTGATTTGCATCGAAGGGTTCACCTGCATCCTCTCCGGTGTACTCCAGCGCGGACAAAACGGCAACCTCTTTCCCGTTATTCCCCCAAACAATACAGCCAATCCTGCCGCTCCTCCGCGGCATCGGCAGTGCGCAGATAAACGACATCTCCGACGAACGAAGGACTCGCGAAACCCTCCGCCCCGAGCGTGTTTTCCGCCAGTTTGGTGAACTTCTCCGGGTTGGGGGCGAGGACATGGGTGATCCCCCGCTCGTTCATCGCATAAATGCGGCCGCCCGCGAGAATCGGGGAAGCGCTGACCGGCCCGCCGAGGCGCACCTTCCACCGTTCCTCGCCCGATTCCGCGTCCCGGCAGATCATGATGCCGGTGTCGTTGTAAATGTAGACATGCCCCTCGTGATAGAGCAGCGATTGTTCGTAACAGGCGTCGGCGTGCCGCCAGAGCACCTCCGGTCGCTCCCCGGTGACCCGCACCGCCAGGGTCTCCTTGCCGGGAAATCCGCCGCTCGCAAAAACCGTGTCTTCGTTCCAAATCATCGTGCCGCAGGTCGCCTTGGTCGAACCTGGCACCTGCCAGAGCAGTTTCCCGGTCTCCGGATCGTAGCTGCTGACGAGTTCCGCACCGGTGAGGAGAATCTGGTGTTTTCCTCCGACAAAAGCCACGATGGGCGAGGAATAACTCGTTTTGATGCGGCGATCCGTCCGCCAGACCTCTTCTCCGTCCGACCTCTGGAAAGCGGCGAGATACCCTCCCGCGGTGAACTCCGAAGACACAATGACCAGATCCCCGTGAATCGTCGGACTGGGGGCGTAACCGAAGCCGTAATCGCATTCATAGGGGCCCGTGGCCCGCTGCCAGACGATTTTCCCCTCCAGATCGAGGGCGGTGAGCATGACCTCGCCGTCGTGATGAAACACAGCAAACCCATGAGTCCCGTCCGAGGCCACCGTGGGAGTCGCGGCGCTGTTTTTGCGGTGGATTTTTTCCGGGAGCGGCCCCTCGTGAACGACCGTTTTCCAGCGCTTTTGCCCGTTCCATCTGTCATAGGCGATGACCAGGCGATCCGTCGCTGTCGCCGTGGTCAGCAGGATCAACCCGCCCACCACCGTCGGGCTGGAAAGCCCCCGTCCTGGCACCGGAACTTTCCACCGCACGTTCTCCTCCTCGTCCCAGGTCAGCGGCGGGGTCGCCGCCGCGGCGGCCGTGCCATTGCCCTGCGGTCCCCGCCATTGCCGCCAATCCTGCGAAGCTCCCGAGAGAAGCGGGAAAAACAGCGGGGCGAAGAGAACGAGAAGAAAAGCAGACTTCATTTCCGGGACCCGACACGGGCGGCGCAATCGGTTGAATAAAAGGACAAACCGTGGAAAACTCAAGCGACACCCTCCCCTTCTCCACGTATGGCCGATCCTTCCTCCGACGAACCTGCCGACAAGCTCTCCCTCTATCAGGAATTCCTCGCCGAACGGGACGAAATCCTGAGGCACAAATGGTTCCAGAGCGAAGAAGCCGGACGCGACATCGGCTTCGAGATCGCCCTGGTCGACTGGTGCGCCAAGCACCGCAAAAAATGGAAACAGGATTTCCAGGCCTCGGCGGCGCGGTGAGCCGACAGGGTCGAGTCGGTGACTCTACCCTATGGGACACAAAAAAAGCGGTCTCGCGACCGCCCTTTTCCATTCACTGCTCCTCTTGCCGCGATCAGTTGCCCGCCAGGGAGGCGGGTGCCGTCACTCCGGTTTTGTCCGGCTCCGGCGTGGCCCCGATGATCTTTGCGCTGACCAGCAGCCCGCGGGCCTCCCCGTAGGCGACGTCGTCCTTGGGAAAATGAGCGAGCAGTTCGCCGGCGGTCTCGATTTCTCCGCGCCGCACGAGATCCCGCACTTCGGCCGTGATCGTCCGGACGAAGATGTCCTTGACCCCGGGCATGATGACGCCGATCTCCGCGGCGAGTCGCGAGGTCGTGGCGTGGTCTCCCGAGCGATAGAGAGCCATGATGAGCCCTTCCGCGGCGGAATGGTCCGTGGCATCTTGTTCCAGCGCGGAGAGGAATTTGTCCATCGCCGCGTCCCACTCCTTCGCATCGAACAGGGACCAACCCTCGCTCGTGAACGCGGCACCTTTTTTGGCGTCGGCTGACGCCCCGCCCGCCACCACCATCTTCACCGACCTGGCCATGAGCGGGCGATACTCCCGCACCGTCGCGGTCGGCTCTGCCAAGGCGACGGTCATTCCGGAGAAGAAAACAAGGGCGGCGAAGAAAGGCGAAATTTTGCTCATGAGAAATAAAATGTTTTAAAATTTAACTGTCATTTAAAATAATTTCAATCAAATTTTTTAAAAATATTAATTATTAGTTTCAGATTTGCGAATTCGCTCCCTCCGGCCGGATGGATTCTCCGGGCACTGGTGCTGATGCCGGTACGGCAAACGGCTACAACGACGACGTTTCGATGAGACGGGTGATCTCCAGAGCCACGTCGAGGGCGGCGGCCCCTTGGTGACCGCTGACCTTGGGCTGTTCCCCCCGCGCGGCGCATTCGACAAAGGCGGCCAGTTCACATTTGAGCGGTTCGTCCCGCTCGACTTGGACTTCTTCCTTGGTGATGGTCATGCCGTCCTTGCGGTGGATCCAGCCGCTCTGGTCCTGGTCATCGAGGGAAAGATAGGCGTCGCCCTGGAAAACGCGGATCTTGCGAAGGCGCTCGGGACTGATCCGGCTCGCGGTGATGTTGGCGACACAGCCGTTCTCAAAGCGGATCCGGGCGTTGGCGATATCTTCCCGCCGCGTCAGCACCGCGATGCCGACGGCGTCGATCGCGGCGATGGGAGAATTGACGAGATGGAGCACGATTTCAAGATCGTGGATCATCAGATCGAGAACCACGCCGATGTCGAGGCTGCGTTGGGGAAAGGGGGAAAGGCGATGGCACTCGATGAATTTGGGGGAATTCAACCGCGCTTCGAGTTGGCTCATGACCGGGTTGAATCGCTCGATGTGCCCGACCTGGAGGACGCAACCCTTCTCGGCGGCGAGGGCGATCATCGCCTTGGCGTCATCGACGGAGTCGGAGATGGGTTTCTCGACAAGGACGTGTTTCCCGGCGGACAAAAGCTGCGTCGCGATCTCGCGATGGGTCACGGTCGGGGTGGCGACGGAGGCGGCGTCGACCCTGGCGACGAGTTCCGCGACGCTGCCAACGGCCTCGGTTCCGAACTCGGCGGCGAGAGCGCGAGCACGCTCGGGATCGGCATCGTATATGGCGACGAGATCCGCCGATTCGAGCGCGGCATAGATCCGCGCGTGATTCCGACCGATGGCTCCCACTCCGATGACTCCGACTTTGACACTCATGATCTCCTGCTATGGCAGCATCCCGGCTTCGGGGCAAGCCCCGATCCGCCTCGCGGGGTGAAATTCCCTCATTCCGCGATCGCCAGGAGGCTCACTTTTTTTTCCTGACAAAGTCGCACGAGATCTTCTTTTCCGAGAAGCAGGGTGCTGCCGGCCTCGATCACGATGGCCGACACTCCGGCGGCGGCGGCGGTTTCAATGGTCGCGGGTCCAACGACGGGGACATCAAAACGGAAATCCTGTTTCGGTTTGGAAACTTTGACCATCATGGCCTCGCCCTTGCCCAAGGCTCCGCCACGCCTGAGCGCTTCGTCAGTGCCCTCGAAGGCTTCGACCGCGAGGACGGTCCCCTTTTTCACAATCACGGTTTGCCCGATGTCGAGACGACTCACTTCCTTGGCGATGCGGAAACCGAAAGCGGCGTCGCTTTTCTGCCGCTCGCTGAAGGTGGGACCGCAGACCGGCCCGGCGGCGGGGAGAAGATCCTCGAGGAAGGTCGTCGCGGGCAGCAGGGTGATGCCGTCGGCTTCAAGCTCTCCCGCGATGGCGGCAAAAAGGGTCTCGGCGTTGCGTTCTTTCACCTTGCTGAGCATTTTCAAAAGACGCAGGTCGGGACGCAGGTCGAAGAGGTTTTTCGGTGCGATCTGCCCGACCATCACAACGGAAGTGACGTCGTGGGCCTTGAAGTGCTTGATCATTTTCCCGAGTTGTCCGACCCGCATCCATTCGAGATGGTCGACGAGGGTTTCCAGGACGGGTTCGGTCTCGTCGGTGAAGGCGGCCGCGACGAGCGTGGACACTCCGGCGCGGCGGGCGGCGCGGGCGAAGGTCTCGGGATACAGGCCGTTGCCGGCGATCATGCCGATGGTGCCGGGGGGTTCTGGAGGGCTTGGGTGGCTCATGGATAAAGAAAAAAAGGAAGTCGGGTCATCCCGAGGTCGCGGCGGTCCGGTCCACCACGGCGATGAGAATGGCGATGGTCAACAGGATGGTTCCGAGGACCCGCCAGAGAAACCCCCGCCCGGTGTCGTGTCGTTCACTGTTTCCGAGAAAGCGCCCCAAGACAACCAGAAGGACGATGGTCCAGAGTCCGCGCGAGGCGTAGACGACGTTGACTCCGGTGGCATCGTCGAAAAAGCTCAGGCCCAATCCCATGAAGACGGCCTGCAACGCGATGAGGACGGCTCCCCACCCGGTCCATTTCGCCCTCGTTTTTGTCATGGCGAGGGCCGGGCACCCCTGCAGAAACCACAGGGCGAGCGAAAACAGCGGAACTGTGCCCATGCCGATGGCGAGAAACGCGAGTTCGCCGAAGTCGGCCGCCCACCAGGAAACGAGAACGTCAAAAAGGCCGAAGAGGAGTGCGCTGGAGAGAGTCACGACGGCGGTGAAAGCGAGGTGTCGGCCTCCTTTCAGATCGGCGAGACCCATCACAAAAATCCCCAGGGTGGTGAGCACGGCGGCGATCCAGAGCGGAACGCCCGGCGTTTTTCCGGTGAGGAGGACCACCCCAAGAGCGACAAATACAACCTTGGTTCCCATCAGCGGCGTGACGAAGGAAACGTCGCCCCGCCGCAGCGCGGCGAAGGTGAGCCAGTGCGCGAAAAAAAAGGCGGCTCCGATGAGAACCGGTTTCGCCGTCTGCGACCAGTCGATCCCGTTTTTTTCGAGAAAAACGAGGGGAAAAAACATCAGCCCGAGGGCCAGATTGGTGAGGTGGAAGGACTGGTCCATCGTCACCCCCTCCTTCAGCGCCCGCTTGACCACGATGGATCCGAGGGCGTAGAGGACGGCGGCGACAAGCGGGAGGAGCAGATACGGCGGAGGCACGGCGGCATTGTCGTCACGCGCCGCCGTTCGTCAAAGTTTGATTTGGGCGGGGAATAAGATCCCGGCTCCCGGAGAGGCGCGGATGTGTTTCCGAAAGGAAGCCTAAAAATGCCCTTCCGCGAGCCGCGCGGTCGAGAGTGTCCGCCAGTTTTCCCGTGCCGGATCGGGCGCTTCTTCGCCCTGCACCGTGGCCACGGTGGTCTCGACCAGTGCCTGCACCTCCTCTTCCAGCGCGAGCAGCGCGGTCTCGTCGGCGTAGCCTTCGGCGAGGACGCGCTCCCGCGCGAGGACGAGACAGTCGCCGCCCCATTTTCCTGCTTTCGCCGCTTCGGGGACGTAGCTGGCATCGTCGTGCTCGCCGTGCCCGGAGAGCCGGAGCAGCTTGCCCACGACAAGTTGCGGTCCCTCCCCCGCCCTCGCCCGGGCGATGGCCTGGCGGAAGGTGAGGAGGCATTCCATCAGGTCGGTGCCGTCGATGGAGTATCCGGTGACGCCGTATCC
>CAYLJC010000179.1:0-6100 GCA_964383345.1 uncultured Akkermansia sp.
GGCGGCAGGGAAGGCGGGTATTTGCCGTTTCCGCCGCTTGCCTTTTTCGGTATCGATTTCGATTTTGGTGTCGCGGTTTTGATCTTTTCTTGCACCTCTCGCCGCCTGCGGGCATCAATGCCATTCCTTGAAGCTTTCCTTTCCAGAAGACCTTCCCGTTTCGCGGCGGCGCGAGGACATTCGCTCGCGCCTGATGGCTCATCAGGTGGTGATCGTCTGTGGCGACACGGGATCGGGCAAGACAACGCAACTTCCCAAAATCGCCCTGGAGATGGGGCGGGGGACGGAGGGTCGTCGCATCGGCTGCACCCAGCCGCGCCGCATCGCCGCGACCTCGGTGGCCCGCCGCGTCGCGGAGGAATTGGGGGTGGATCTCGGACGCGAGGTCGGTTACCAGATCCGCTTCGAGGACCGCACCGATCGCCGCGCCACGCGGGTGAAGTTCATGACCGACGGAGTGCTCCTCGCGGAAACGAGGGATGATCCGCACTTGCGGCAGTATGATACCCTCATCATCGACGAGGCCCATGAGCGCTCCCTCAATATAGACTTCATCCTCGGGTATCTTCACCGCACCCTTGCCCGCCGCCCTGATCTCAAGGTGGTGATCTCCTCGGCGACGCTCGACGCGGGGGCTTTTTCCACCTTTTTTCATGGCGCGCCGGTGATCGAAGTGGAGGGCCGCACCTATCCGGTGACCGATCTCTATCAGGAGCCTCTTGATGATCGCGAGCCGCTCGCCGAGCAGATCTGCCGTGCCTTCGAAGACCTCGGGAAAATCGACAGGTTCGGCGACACCCTTGTTTTTCTTCCCGGAGAGCGGGAGATACGCGATGCGACCGATTTGCTCGAAGGACGGAAGTACCGCGACACCCTCGTCCTGCCGCTTTTCGCCCGCCAGGCCGGGGCCGAGCAGTCGGCGGTGTTTCATCCGGTGCGGTCCAAGCGGCGCATCATCCTCGCGACGAACGTGGCCGAGACTTCGCTGACGATTCCGGGGATACGCTTTGTGATCGATTCGGGTCTTGCGCGGGTGAGTCGTCACGATCCCGCCTCGGGCATCCAGCGGCTCCAGATCGAACCCGTCTCGCAGGCGAGCGCCCGGCAACGGCGGGGACGCTGTGGTCGGATCAGCGAAGGGGTCTGTGTCAGGCTCTACGGCGAAGAGGATTTTGCAAGCCGTCCTCCCTTCACCGATCCGGAGATCCTGCGTTCCAATCTCTCGGGAGTGGTTTTGCAAATGGAGCATCTCGGACTGGGCGATCCGTTGGCGTTTCCCTTTGTCGATCCGCCCCAGCCGAAACGTGTCGCCCAGGCCTATCGGGTTCTCGAGGAGATCGGGGCCCTTCGCAAACAGGGTCGGAAGGTTGATCTGACAGGGTTGGGGCATACCCTCGCACGGCTCCCGCTCGATCCCCGGATCGGGCGCATTCTTGTGGCGGCGGAGGCGGAAGGCTGTCTCGCCGAGGGACTGGTCATCGCCAGTGCCCTGACGGTGCAGGATCCCCGCGAGCGCCCCCAGGAAAAACAGCAGGCCGCCGACGAGGCCCATGCCAAATTCCGCGACAAACGGTCCGATTTCACCGGCTGGCTGAAGCTCTGGTTTGCGATCGAGGAGGCGCGGAGCCGGTCGGGGAATCAGTTGCGGAAATTCTGCCGGACACATTTTCTCAATTACCGCCGCACCCAGGAATGGCTCAATCTGCATCGCGAGCTGCGCGACACCTTGCGACAGATGAAGTGGAAACTGCCGCCCGCGAAGAAGGTCCTGACAGATCCCGGAGACACCTATTCCGAGCCGCTCCACCGGGCCATTCTCGCGGCGATTCCGAGTCAGATCGGAATGAATCGCGGACGCAAGCTCGGCTACAAAGGTGCGGGGGACTCCACCTTTCACCTCTTTCCCGGTTCGGGTCTTTTCGGAAGCGCCCCGGCCTGGGTGATGGCTTTCGAGATCGTCGAGACGGTCAAACTCTACGCCCGCAACGTGGCGATGTTCGATCCGGGTTGGTTTGAAAAAGTCGCCCCGCATCTCTGTCGCTATCGTTACAACAATCCGCACTGGGTCGCGGAGCAGGGCGCGGTCTACGGGGAGGAACGGGTCGTCGCTTTCGGGCTGCCGGTGGTGGAGAAACGCCGGGTTCACTACGGGCGCATCGACCGCGCCCTTTCCCGCGAGATTTTTATCCTCGAGGCCCTCGTCAACGGCAACACCCGTGCTCCGCTTCCGGTGTTGCGGCGGAACCGTGAAACGGTCGAGGCGGCGGAGCGGCTCGAGCACAAGATGCGTCGCCTCGGCGGCCTCGTTCACCCGGAGAATATTGTCGCTTTTTACGAGGAGAAAATCCCCGCGACGATTTGCACGCAGAAGGATTTTGAAAAATGGGCGGCAACCCAACCGGAGGGCACCCTCGATTTCGCGCTTGAGGACTGTATCATCCCGCAGCGCGAACCCCTCTCGGTGGAGGATTTTCCCGACGAGCTGCTTTCGCCGGACGGGGAATCGTTTTTCCGTCTGACATATCTCCACAATCCCTCCGATCCGGGCGACGGAATCACCGCAACGGTGCCTCTCGTCGAGCTGCCGCATCTCCCGGTTTGGTTCGGGGAATGGCTCGTGCCGGGTTGGCTGGAGGAAAAGGTCTCCGCGATCCTGCGCTGTCTCCGCAAGGAATTGCGCACGATGCTGCCTGCCAACCGCGAGGTCGTGGAGGGTTTTGTCGAGGCGTGGCAGGGCTACGATCCGCAGTGCGGACTGGTCGAGGGAATCATCGATTATCTGCATGAGGCTTACGAACTCGAAGTCTCGCCGGGAGCTTTTGATCTGGAGCGGCTTCCGTCCTATCTGCAACTGCGTTTTGAGATCGTCGATGACAGCGGTCGGGTTGTCGGATGCGGCACCGATCTCGCCAAACTCCAGACGGACCTCGCCGGACGGGTGCGCGATCGTTTCGGCGAGCTGGCGAAGGGGCGTTTTGAAAAATCGCGGGTCCATTCGTGGTCCTTCGGCGATCTCCCCACGAAGGTGGAGTTGGATCGCCACACGACCGGCTTTCCCGGTCTCCACGACAAGGGCGGGGAGGGAGCGGGGATGAGGCTGTGGCCCTCGCCCGAATGTGCTCTCGCCCAGCATCACCTCGGGGTCGCGGCGCTCTATCGTTTCACCCAGGGCGAGATCGTCAAGCGGCTCTCCGAGGTGATTTGTAATGGGCGGACTCGGCCCCCCGTGTCCGCCCCCGCCCGGTCGTCGTCGGCAAAATCCCCGTCCGGGGGGGCGGAGGATTTTGGTTCCCTCGCGGCGGTCTTCGGTGGGGCGGTCAAGCCGAGCCGGGCGGCGTCGGAACCGGAACCGACCGGTCGGACGGTGGCTCGGGGGCCGACGAAGGGGCGTTTTCTCAGCCCGGCGGAATCACTCCTCTTGTCCCGGATCGGTCCGGACCCGAAAGACCAGCGCGATGACCTCGTCAAGCGCGTCGTGATGGATTTGTTAGGAAAACCTTTTGCCGCCGCAGACTGGGAGGCGGGTGTCGCGAGAACCAATGCCGCACTTTTCGACCACGCGGGGGAGCTTTGCGAGATGCTGGGGAAAATCCTGCGGGTCGCGGGGACGGTCACGAACCTGCTCGACGGCGGTGGGACGGGATACGAGGAATCGATCGAGGACGCGAGGCGACATTTGGATTTTCTTCTGACGCCCGGCTGGCTCCTCGTGGCGGATTTTCGACTGACATTGCTTTATTTTCAGGGGCTGGAGATGCGGATGACCCGCCTGTTCGGGGCCGCTCCGGCGAAGGATTTGCAAAAACTCGAACGGTATGAAGAGGCGGCCGCCCCGATCTGGCGCGAGGCCGGGGGATGTGTTTGCGGGCAATGTCCCGCCGCGATCCAGCGGAAGGAAGTTCTCGCGGCGGACAATGATCTGAGACTGAAGTATTTTGCCCCTGAAATCCGGGCGCGGATGAAGTGAGTTTTCTCCTCGGGTGTCAGCCTTCTTTTTTCATTTCGCGGATCGCACCTAGCAGGTCCATGCGACCGGTCTTGTCCTTCGCCGAAGTGATCCAGGTGGCGGGTTGGCCCTCGATGTATTCGGCGAGGGCGGTGAGAAAGAGATCGCGATTGGCGGCGACTTTCGAGGGTTTCAACTTGTCGGACTTGGTGAAGACAAGGGAAAAGGGGACCGCCTTTTCGACGAGCCAGGTCACGAAGTCCACGTCGATGCGCTGGGGTTCGTGACGGCTGTCGATGAGGACAAAGACGTGGGTCAGTCCCTCGCGGAACTCGAGGTAGTCGGCAACGAAGTCATTGAAGCGGTTGCGCTCGGACTTGGGGGCGCGGGCGTAGCCGTAGCCGGGAAGATCGACGAGGCACCAATCTTCGTTGACCACAAAAAAATTGATGAGCCGGGTGTGGCCGGGTTTCGAGGAGACCTTGGCGAGTCCGTTCTGGTTGCAGAGCGTGTTGATGAGTGAGGATTTTCCCACGTTGGATCTGCCGATGAAAGCGAATTCGGGGAGTTCGGCGGGGGGACAGGACGCGACGCTGTCGAAGCTGGTGGCAAAACGGGCGGAGGTGATTTTCATGAAGAAATGTCAGGCTTTTGGTTTCAGGTCGGCTTCATACTCCCGCCGGTCGACGGGGTTGCGCGCCTTGATGCGGTGATCGCGCTTGGCGCGGCGCTCGATGGTCATGTTGCGTTTCCGGATCCGCGTTTTGAGTTTGGCGATTTCTTCGTCGAGTTTCAGGAAACCTTCGTAGCGCTCCGCCGCGAGGGTGCCGCTTTCGACGGCGGCGCGCACGACACATCCGGCGTCCGAACCGTGACGGCAATCGCGAAAACGGCACTGTTCGGCGAGGGCTTCGATGTCGAGAAATTTTTCCCTCAGGGTGTGTTCGTCGGTCCACATCTGGACTTCGCGGATGCCGGGATTGTCGATGAGGATGCCGCCTTCTTCGAGGACGATGAGTTCGCGTGCGGTGGTGGTGTGGCGGCCTTTTCCGGTGACTTCGTTGACTTCGCCTTCCTCCTGCCAGTCCTCGCCGAGGAGAGCGTTGATGAGGGAGGATTTGCCGACTCCGCTCGAGCCGACGAAGGTGATGGAGCGTCCGGGCTCGAGGTATCGCCGGATCGCGGAGACGTTTTCGCCGTGGATCGCGCTGGTCACGAGGACCTCGGCTTCGGGACAGAGAGCCCGGATCGCCTCCGCCGCTTCACGATTTTGTTCCTGAGGAAAAAGGTCGGACTTGTTGACGAGAACGATGGGCCGCGCTCCGCTGCGGCCGATGAGAGTGAAAAAACGCTCCATACGCCGCAGATTGAGATCGGTCCCGGCGTCGGTGACCACGCAAACGAGGGAGACGTTGGCCGCGATGACCTGCTCCTCGCTGCTCTTGCCGGGAGCTTTTCGGGAAAAACAGGTTTGCCGCGAGAGACGTGCGCGGATGACATGGTCGAGGTCGCCGGTGCCGATCTCGAGGGCGACCCAGTCACCGACGGCGGGGAGTTCGGCGTCGCAGTCGGCGTCGTGGTAGACCTTTCCGCTCATGACCACCTCGTACTCGTCGCCTCCCTCGGTGAGCGCGCCGTAGGTGATTTTGTTGTCGCGAATGAGACGCGCGGGAACCCACCCCTTTTTTGCGTAAGGGGCGAATTCTTTTTCAAAGCGCTCATTCCAGCCCAGTTCGGTCAGGGTCATCAAGGGAGGAATGTAAACGGACGCCTCCCAACCTTCACCTCCTTTTTGGAACACCGTATTTGCAATTTTACACGATTATGGTGAATAAAATATGGAAGTGAGACGCAGTATCATGTATGAAGCGCGGCATGAAACAGCTTTCCCCTGGCAAGAAAATTTTTGGAGATTGGAAGGAATCCCCCCTCTGGGCTCGTGATTTCTCGGCCTCGAATGATTTCCCGGGCATCATCCCCGTCCTCCCGGATCAGGTCCTTTTCCTCATAGCGGCCTCTTCTCCAGTGACTTGCCGATTCCAAGGCCCGTCTCCCGACGAGAGGGACAGGCTATCTGGCGAGAGGGACAGGCTATCTGGCGAGAGGGACAGGCTATCTGACGAGAGGGACAGGCTATCTGACGAGAGGGACAGG